>NZ_PSYW01000006.1 GCF_003383095.1 Haloferax sp. Atlit-12N | reverse complement strand
GCGTCGACGACGGTGGGTCCTTGACGAACCGGCGTTTGGCCTCTTGCATCAGGTCGACCAGTTTGTGATATGGGAGGCCCTCGGGCGGGACCTGCTGTTGGATCCACTCACACGCTGGGTGGTCGGGTTCGGGGCCACCCCAGCGGAAGCGACGGCCGGCCAGCGGCTGTTCGCGATAGCCGCGCATCCGCGCCTGAAGGACGAGCTGGTTGAGGTGCTGGCGCGCCGTCTTGAACGCCCAGCCGGGGTTGAGGTCGAATCGGGCGGCCATGTCCTCGGCGATTGAGTAGATGTCCCACGGCTCACTCCCGACGGCGTCGAGCCAGAAGTCCCGGTAGTCGCGCTTGCGGATAGGGTCGTGGTCGTCAGGGGTCGCCGGCGGCGACAGCGCGAACTCGAGGCGGACGACGTCGACGATGTTGTCTCGGACGAGGTCGGGCATGTACTGCGACCGTGCGAACTCCGGTTGCTCGTTGACGTAGCGCCCGAACCGTGCCTTCTGGTCGGCCGCTGTCTCGGAGCCGTCGCTGACGAGGCGAGCGGCGATGTGGAAGGCAAGCGGCGTCATGGGGTCAGTTGGAGGTGGCGTCCGCGAACGTGTCCGGTCGGAGTGCTTTGTCGTCGACGTAGACGTCTCCCGAGCCTTTGTCGCACCGAAGCCCGTGCCAGCGGACGCCCCACTCGGTGAGGTGTGCGGCGAGGCGAGCCGCCTCGCTCCAAGGGCGCGCCGTCCAGACGATGACCGTGCACCCAGCGAAGTAGCACTCGTTGACCGCGTCGACGACGTCGTCGTCCGGGTCGGGTCTTTCTCCTTCCCAGTATGCGACGTCTCCTTCGGTGAGTGTGTTGTCGAAGTCGACGAGGACGCGGTCGCCGGCGTCCACCTGGGCACCGTGGTCGTCGACCAGCTCGTTGTCGGTCATGCCTTGAAGTCCTCGCCGAGGTCCTCGATGATCTCTTGGGTCGCTTCGTCGAGGCCGACGTCGTGTTCGATCTCGCCGTCGTGGTTGATGTTGAGTTCGTCCGCAACGAGCACGTCGACTTTCTGGTCTTGCCGTGTGGCCATCTCGCGGCGGGCCGACTGTCGCTTCTGGAGGTCGGGCTGATCACGGCGGAGACCGACCATCTCGGTCGTGTAGGCGGCCGTTCCGTCGATGCTTCGCTTGGGGTACGGGTTCCCTGGCATGACGTGTGTCCGCTCGTCGTCGAGGAAGCGGACGATGACGTCTCGGTCGGTCGCCCACTCGGGGCGGTCGTCGTCGCCCGGCTCGACGAACTCCCACGCTGGGTATGGCATTGGCGACTCCCGGTCGGTGTCGACGTAGTCCATCTTGGGGACGACGCGCCGGACGGGCTCGTCCTCGACGGCGAGTTCCTCGAGGTCGTGACGCGCGTCCTGGTAGAGG
Organism: Haloferax sp. Atlit-12N; assembly: GCF_003383095.1. Classification (NCBI taxonomy): domain Archaea; kingdom Methanobacteriati; phylum Methanobacteriota; class Halobacteria; order Halobacteriales; family Haloferacaceae; genus Haloferax; species Haloferax sp. Atlit-12N. Next base: position 53,185 of record NZ_PSYW01000006.1, on the reverse strand, counting down.
CGCTCGTAGCGCTCGGCAGACTGGAGCCGGACGTCGGCGTGCTTCTTCTCGATCTGCTCGATGATCGCTTCTTTTGGCTTGTCGTTGAGGTAGTCGCGGATCGTCGACTTGGTGTAGTCGCCGATTCCCTCTTCCTCGAAGCGGTCTCGAATCTCCGCTGGCGAGAGATTGTCGAGATGGTGCCACTTGAGGGCAAGTGTAACTCTGCGTTCGCGGGTGGACATGAAAGTGAAAACGTCGTATGGTGTCGGATGAACGTATGTAGTTTAAATACGGTACAGCGAAGCTCGAGGAGACATCGTCGCCAGCGGGAGAGTGTATGTCAGAAACGGCTAGACGTCGCGGTCTGTGAGGCCGAGTTCGAGGGCGCACATGACGCAGACGGGCTGGCCATCATCGGACTCGTACGCGGCGTTCCAGAGCCCATCCCCGACGCAGTCGGCGTCTACCTGCGCAGAACACGTGAATGCCATTTTGAATTCACCGTCGCAAGAGCGACTCGATATCGCGCGTTGTCTGGGTTGACGCGGCGTTTGCGATGTCGTCGATGTGGTCGGTTGTGAGGAGATTGTCGGGGAGCGCGTCTGTCTCGTCTGAATTCGAGTTGAATTCAGTGTCGTCTGGGAGGCCATCGGCGTCGACGCGTTCGAGGACGTCGCAGACGCGGTCGACGAACTCGGTGACCGTCTCGTTGTCTTCGTCCCAGAAGCTTCGGAAGCGCTCGCCGACGTCGTCGTCGACGGTGAGGCTGGTGCGCCCGGTCATCGCGTGTGTCGCTCCGCTTGGTTCTTGCACACGGGGCAGAGGCCGCCACCTCCAGACCCACACTCATCGCAGTCCGGCCAGCGGTCGCCGTGGTCTGTGCATGGGTCTTCGTCGACCGCTCCTCGTTTCCGGAGGCGGTGTTCGAAGAGGACGGCGGCTTTGAGCATCCCAGTCGCGAACGCGCGGCCGGTTGGAGAGTCCTCGATGCGGGCGACGCGGCGAGAGATCTCTTCGGCGGCCGCGTCGAAGTCCGCGTCGGTGAGCTGATATTCAGTACTCTCGGGGTTTTTGCTCATGATACTCCTGTGCCGCTTCGAGGTCGTCGAGTTCATCGTCCGCCCAGTAGCCGATGTGCTCGGCTTCCGCTCGATTGACGACGGTTGGGAACGCGGTGATGATCTCGTTGGAGTCGCTCGAGACGACGACTGCGAACTCGACGCCTGCGATCTCTTTCTCGAAGCGCCACATGCCGCGGTTGACTTTGCGAGCTGCCCCGGATTCGATACATTCGCGTAGGAGGTCCGCGTCGACGTGACGGTTCGGGCCTTTCGAGAGGCCTTTGGCGTGCTGAATCACGTGGCGAGTCGGCTCGTATGCCGTAAACTCGGCTGGAGGAGGCTCGACAGCCATGAATGCACGTGAATTCAGAACAGCGCCAGCGGCGCAGGGTCATCCTCGTCAAATGCGACGTCGTCGAACGCCGCTTCGAGGAGTGACCGAACGCGTGCTTCGATTGCTTTGTCGACGGCCCCGTGCTGGGTGGGCGACGATGCGCAGACTGCCTCGTGCATCCCGACTCCAGGTCGGAACTTCGTCTCCGAGTGGCAGTGCGGACAGCGCGGCACGTGGTGGTTGAGCATCCACGCGCTCCAGTAGCCTTTTTCAGCAAGGCGCTCGGCCGTCGCGAGCCAGACGAACGTGTCGAGTTCGTCGGTGGCCGCTCGCTTGAGCCGCCGGATCGCGAGGGACGCCGCCCGTGTGAGCGACGCTGTCTCCGTGCCGTCGCGGACCTCGCGTTGGACGCGTCGGAAGTAGCTGGTGAGTGCCGTCGTCGACGAACGATGCTCGCCGTGGGTGAGCGCGCCCTCACGCGCTGCCGTCCAGTGGACGCCCCACGGGTCCGAAACGACCTCGCGACCGGTCGTTCCGTCTGGGAGGTACTGTATCTCCCCGAGTTCAGCGCCGCTGCTCGGGTCGAATTGGCAAGTTCCTTTCATAGGATAGACGCAGGGCTGCTCGGACTCCGTCATCGGCGCCTCCCGCAAAGCGCCTCAGTCGGCCGGGTGCCCTTACTTGATATTTATACGTTACTGCACGCCCTTAAGCGAGATAGATATGCGTCAGTATGACGGATATTCAGGGAGGGCTGACCAGTCTGTGTTGCTGCCGGCGGGCGTCGGTCGGATCAGGCATCGAATTGACTAACCCCCTCTCACGAAGCGTGTTGACACCACGATCAACGGAGCTTCGCGAAAGCTTTGTCTGGTCGATTAGTTCAGCTGTGGAGAGCGCCCCGTTGATCGCGAGTTGAAGCCACACGAGTTTACTCGCGACGTCGGAGTCCGACAGCTCGTCGGGGACTGTGAGTTCTGTCTCTCGTCGAGGAGAACGATTTGACGATCCCTCTTTGAATTCTCCGAGGACACAGAACCCACACGGGTAGCAGAACCGCTTTTGAGCCTCTTTTCGGGTTGCTTCTTTCGATTTCGTGGCTGAGAGTCGGGTACAGTCGCGGTCTTCGTGGTACGCGCCCTGTGATCCCGCTCGCCAGACCGTGTCGTTCGGGTCTCCGCCATCTCGTGCAATGCGTTCCTTGCGCTCTTGGTGGGATAGGTCCGTCATGCGTTCATTGAACCTCGTTCGATAACTCTCGTTCGCGCTTGTCGAGCGCGTCTTTGATCGCCTGCCGTTCGCCGTCATGGAGTGCTCGCTCGACCGCTCGGAACGCCCGGACCTTGGTGATCGTCTCCAGGCCGCGGATGCGAGCGAGGGCGAGCATCCCCGACGCTCCGTCGCCGGCGTCCGGCTCCAGCGGCTCCGCGAGAAACCGCGCCGGGTCTTCGCCGATGTCTGCTTTGAGGTCGGGGAAACACGGTCGCTCTTCGAGGTTGGCTGACTGCCATTCGGTCGGCATCGGCTCACAGCACCCCTTTGACCTGGACGCGCGTTCCATCCGTGTCGATGATGCGGTCGTTGTCCTCGACGCGGATGAGCATTCGACAGCGGTTCGTGGTGACGCGACGCGAACCCCGGATGCGGCAGGGCTCGGGGTCTCCTCCTGGAGGGGTGTACGTCCCGATCTTGCCGGCGATGCCGAGATCGTCGACCAGCTCGTCATCGCTGGAGCCGTCGCTGTCGGTTGGGGTCTCATCGCTCACCATGGTCCGTCTTCACCCCCGTCTGAAGCCGCCGGTTGGCCGCCCGAACTGGCCTCGTCTGGCGAACTCACAAAGTCGTCCATCGTCGTCGGCGCCGACGAAGAGAGGAGCCCGCTGTCGGTATTGTCGCGGTAGTCGATGATGTCGTCCCAGAGGTCGAACTCTGTCTCACCGAGGACGCGAAGGTTGACCTGCAGGGCGGCTGGCGAGGTCTCGCCATCGAATCCCACGCCCGTGGTCGTCTGTGAAGCCGAGCGCATCAGCTCACGCGTCGTCTTCCGCGACGTCTCGTTGTCGAAGACTTGCTCACGAATCTCTGTGGCGGTGACCCTGATCTTCCCCGCGTCAGTCGATGCGGCACGCCGGCCGGCAGCTAATTTGAGCCGCCTGACACGGTCGTCAGAGCTGAGGTGCTCAACCGGACGCCGGCACTCTTTCGGAACGCCAGGACACAGGCGTTCAGCTTTCTCTGGCTGCACCCACAGGTGCGGGACGTTCGGATGCGGTTCGACGTCGAGCCGCTCGATCACGTCTTGGCGGTAGTCGCGAATCGACTTCTCCGAGTGGACATTCGCGATGTTCCGGATGGCGCGTTCAAGTTCGTCGTCGACGAACTCCTCCCCAAGCTCGTTGCAAATCGCGATGACGCAGCGCTGGTGCTTCCCCATCGAGACGCTGTCGTCGTCGCTGTCTTCAGCCACCTGCTCAAGCATCTTCTCGGCGTCGTCGAGGACGCGGTCGAGCCGGCGCTCCAGGCGGGCGGCGCGACCACCGTCGCGGTACGTCTGGATCGCGCGGGCGAATGTGACCCCGTACGACTGGTCGCTTTTCTTCGCCGCGGCGCGGAAGTCGTCCTTCACATCAGGGTCGACGCGGACCGTAACCCGGGTCGTCGGGACGCCGTTGAACTGAGAATTTTTTTCTTCGCTGCCGCCATCGGAGGAGCGACCTGCCGCCTTGACGAGTCGGTCGACACGCTCTTCGACACCGGCGTAGCCGTCGGTGTCCGCATACTCTCGCATCGCGGCCTCCGCCTCACGGCCGAGATAGCCCTCGATACTGCCGAACTCGTTTTCGACGTGTTCGACGAACCGTTCCCACTCGGCTTCCGGGACTCGCCAGTCGAGGAGAGTCCGGTCACGCATCGGCTTCACCCCCACGAACACCCTCACAGCAGTCTGATGTGAGTCGGTGTTCTCCACACCCACCACTCACATCAGTCTGATGTGAGGCAGGGGAGGGGGTCGGTGGTTCCTCCGGAACCGACCCCCTCGTGGTTGATTGGTGATTCTGGGACTTCGAGGTGGTGAGGCGGCTGTTCGGCTTCTCGCGGGTTACCCCGTCGTACTCTCGCGGGGCGCGTCGAGAAGAAAAAAATTCTCTCTCGGGAGAACAGCGGTTCGAGTCGGTCGTCGTGGTCGTCGTGGTCTCGTGTTGCATCGAGGTAGCGGTGGTCTGTGTTGCTTCGTGAGCGATGCTGGTCGAGACGCTCGTCGAAGCCACCGGCGTCGCCATCGAACCGCACGTGAGAAAGCCACGGCTCTTCGATGGGGCAAACGTTAAGACGGAACCACGAGAAGAGACAGGTGTCAACTTCCTTCTGGTGGACCGTCCCCGGTGGCCGCGAGGTCGCCGGGGATGTCCCCGGACCTCACGTCCGATGAGCGTCAGCGTTGCATATCCGGTTTCTTCTCTGTCGTGGGTCTTATAGTTTGGCCGATTGTCTGACGCCGGCGTTCGATTTTCACTCATCGTAACCCCTCCAGCGAGCACGGACAACGCTCGTGAGAAATCCGTACGTCGAAATGACGAGCATCCCGGAGGGTTTGTGGAGCCGGGCAGCGCTGTCGTCGCCGGGGACGTCCCACGGCTCGCCGTCGAGCCATGCTGCGCGGACTGAGAACTCTTCCCACTCCGGCGGGCAGCGTTCGTCCCATCGCCGCTGGGCGTGCGACCGGCCACCTGACTCGAGGCGCGCGACGACCTGACCGTCTTGAGACGCCCACGCGTTCGCGGGGCTGTTGGTACTCGGCTGCACGGACATGTCACCAAGTTACCCCCAGGTGAGCGGTGACCACGACAGCTGAGCACAGCAGCACCCACCAGACGACAGAGCGTTCGAGGGTCATCGGATCTGACCCCCCATGAACCACTGCTCGCCACTCGGGTCAGCCGGCGGCTCGAAGTCGGTGTCTCGAGCGTGATTCTGAATCCACGACCGGACAGTCCCCTCTGCGCGAGGGAGGACCCGAGCGTGCCGGCGCTCCGAGTAGCCCCACTCCGAAGCAGTTCGGAGCGTCCGGGCGAGTCGAACGATCCCCTCGTGCCGGAGGTGACTCCAGGGGACGTTCTTTCGCGTGAGCCACCGCCGCAGACTCCCTTTGGTGATCCCGAGACGCGGGGCAACGTCACCTACGGTGAGCGTTCCGTAAGCCGCACAGCGCTCGATGATCTCCATCCGGTCGCCTTTCTCTGGCATCGTCTGCAGCGAATCGAGATGGACGTACTGCGGGTTGGTCCAGCGCGTGGGCGTGGTCTCTTCCACGCGCCACGAGCCGAGCGTACCGAGCATGTCCGTCATGATGTTCGCGCCTGCAGCAGGGGCGTGCTCGACGCCGTCGATCTTCGTCGGACGGAACGTCGCGGCCGTCTTCGGGATGTCGTCGAGCCCGTCGACGACGGCTTCGAGGAACTCGATGGGCGTCGTCTTCCGGTACTCGAACGGGAGGAGATGCGGGAGCAAGCGGTGCTCGTCGCACCACGCCTGTATCGACACGTCTCCGTTCGCGTTCGCGACGTGCGCCCAGTCGCTGGCCTCGGTCGACATCAGAGGTACCTCCAGAGCGCGTCGAGACGCTCGTCGACATCACTGTGGAAGTCCGACGCCCCTGGGTTCGTCAGCCCGAGGTCGTTGAGCAGCTGTTGGGTGCTCTTGTACCGGTTCCCAGCGATGCGCTGGTGGACGTCCATGATGGTGTCCTGCCGTTCGACCGCGTTGAGGACCTCCTCGAGCGACCGCGGCGTGCTGGCGTCCTCGACGATTGCTTCCGGATCTCGGGCAACGAACGCAGGGGACGGCTCGTGATCCATCGGCGCCGGCTCTTCATCCGGGTGCCTCCGACCGTGATGAATCGGGAGACTCTGGAACGGGCCTTCCAAGCAGATGCCACACCAGACTTCGTCATCCTCGTCTTCATCAGCGTCTGCGTCGTCGACAGCGGGCTCGTCCTGGTCGGCCTCGTCGTCGACGACCGGGCCGAACCCGACCTCGCCCGACGCGGGCGTGACGACCGACTTCGTGTTGGAATCGACATCGCGTGGCTCTGGCTCAAGCGAGTTCCCGAGCGTCCACTCTTCGTCACTCGACAGCGTTGGGGCGGTCTCATCGCCTTCCGCCGTGAATGCAAACGTGAATTCATGTTGGGTGGGTTCCGCGAGGCCGTCTTCCCAACTGTCGCTCAGCGAGTGCGTGTGAGTAGTACGAGCGAGATGGCCCAGCGGCCCGAGGTCGGTCTCGAACCCCTGGTTGTGGAGTTTGTCGACCGCGGCCGCAACAGCCTCGAACGACGCGCGCCGAAGGACGGTATCGTCGATCTGGTTGATCGCCGTGATCTTGGCGACGCCCTCGTCGGCTGTCTCGAGGACTGCGACCTCGACGTCGTCGACGGCGACTTGGACGCGAAGTTCGCGCCCGCCGTCGTCGAGGAGATCCTCATGGTAGCGCGTGACGGTCGTCTCCGTGAACTCGACGTTCGCTGCCGCCATCTCACCGCACCTCCTCAAGCGGGACCATGTCTCCTGGCCCAGTCGAGATCCACGACTTGGTCTGCATGCACTTGTTGTGGCGGTAGTGGTCGATGTCTGCGGGTCGGCCGTGGATGAACACGCCACAGCCGATGTCTATCCCACCGAGATGTGGCTGTGTGACTGGCGATTCGAGTGCGTGATCGACGATCGCTTCGAGGCGAGTACGTGGGGAGTGGTTAGCTCTCGCGCTTGCCACGTTCTCGTCGACGCTCATCGGCGCACCTCCGAGATCGTCGTCTGCGGCGGTTCGTCGACGCTACAGAACGGGAGGATCTCTTCTTTCAGCCACCGAGCGAAGAACTCGGGGTTGTCAGCGTTGAACTCTGCGACGTAGCCAGACTGCGCGACCGTTCCGCGAACGAACTGGTCGTCGAAGAGGTAGCTGTAGCCGAACTGGGTGTACTGACCGGAGCCCGCGCCGAAATGGGCGTCTCGGTGGAACATCGTCCCCGACTTCGCCTGCCCGTCATCGTCGTCATCGTCGAGGTCGTGCTTGTAGCCGATCTGCCAGCAGTTCCCGTCCTGGTCGTCGACGTGCTTCGCGAAGGCCGTGACGTCGAGCTCACATCGGAGGATGTTGGCGTTCCAAACGCCCATCAGCGTCTCGAAAAGCCAATCGCCGTTCGACGAATCGACGCCGACCCAGCCGGCGGCAGGGTCGCAGATGAAGTCGGTGACGTTGACTTCTCGCCCCTCCACGCGCTCGGTGTGGATACCGCGCTCGTCGATGTGGACGTCGGTTTCTTGGGTGTCGATGCGGCCGGCGGCCGTCCCGAAGTGGACGGACTCACCGTCGAGGTAGGTTCGCTCTTCGACATCGATAGCAGGGTAGCTGCCATCGAGGTTCGACGGGACTTTCTGCCGGTCCTCGGAGACGCCGCTGGTCGCGAGGCCGATGATTACGCGCCGCATCAGTCGAACACCTCCTCCGGGTCGAGACCGGCGTCACGCAGGTGCGATTCGTCAATCTCGGCGAGTTTCTCCAGCATCTTCTCGTGGGCGCGTTCTTCGTAGTCGTCTTCGTCCTCGAAGTCAACGTATCCGAGACTCACCATCGTCTTCGTCCACGTCTCGTTCGTTTCGAGGTTCCGCATCTGGTGCACGGTCTGCTCGTTCTTCGAAGACGGCCGCTGCTGGTTCTCGTAGATTGACACGCCTCCTTCTCGGTCTGGGTTCTTTTCGCTCTCGACGACGAGGTAGAAGTGCTTCCGCATCAGCCCTGCACCTCCTCACGGTCGCGAACGAGTTCGTCGAGCGGGGGTAGGTCAACGCCCAACTCGGTGAGTCGGCCGTGGAGCGCACCGAGGATGGCGTGCTCCCACTCGTGGGTTTCGTCGCGGTCGCAGTAGAGTTCCTGTTCGTCAGGCTTCAGCACCGCGAGCGCAGCGCCGTCCAGGACGACCAGACACGAACCCGCTGGCCAGTTGATCGCGCACTCGTCGGGGAACTGGTCGCCGTGCGTCCGAACGACATCGGTCCGCTGCTCGCCGGAGCCGTTGAGGTAGAAGTCCCACTCGTGACCTTCATCGTCGAACGAGTCCTGCCGGACCGTCGCGAGCTCGGACAGCGGCGTTCCGTGAGCAGCCGGCAGTTGCGTCGCGAGGATGAACGTCGACGGGGCGTTCTCGATGAACGACTCAACCGACATCAGTCGCGAACCTCCATTGGGTGCTCGCAGGTCATCCACGCGCCGTCGTGGCCCTCGAGCATGAGGTCGCCCTCGCTGGTCGGGAGCATCACGTCCTCCTCCTCGAGGCGCTCGAAGTCGAAGTCGGACGCGCTCATGGCAGGGCCTCCCACTTCTTCGCGATGGAGTCGAGGTCTGCTGACAGCGTCTTGAGGTCCTCGGCGTCGAGGCTCGACGAGTGTTTGCGGACGACCTCATTGAGGTCCTCGCGCGCTTCATCGAGGCTCATTCGCGGACCTCCTGAAGCCCCTTGTCGACCATGTCTTCGATGTTGCAGTACTCATCTTCGAAGTACGCGAACACGTCCTCGGGGAGTTCGTCTTCGTAGTTTCCGAGCTCCCACGCGCCGTCTCGAATCTTTTCGAGCGCTTGCTCAACACCGCGGCTCATCGGTCGGCCCTCCAGATGGCCCGGTCGCGGGTGTCGATCTCTTTGACGAGTGCTTTGAACTGCCGTTCGAGTTCGTCGTCCGACAGCAGCGACAGCTCGTCGACGAGCCGGGATCGCGTCTCCGTGATATAGTCGATGTCGCTATACGGAATCTGCTGAACGTCGACCGGGCCGTTGAGCGCGTAGCCGGTGAAGCGCCCCGCGGTCGCCGTCTCGATCACGCGGCAGAGCTTCCCGTCGTCAAGTCGGACGTCGTCGCCCGGCTCGATGAGTGCCCGCATGGCTCGGGCTTTGACTTGCGAGCGTGCGCGCTTCGAGATGTTCTCGGCGGCGTCTGCGTCGACGCTCTGCATCGACTGCCCGGTCGCAGGTGGTGCTTCGCCGTCGACGTCGTACCCGCTGCCGTCAGCGACGAGGTCGTACTCGGGGGAAACCTCAACCGACTCTCGAACGACACGGTACGTCTCTTCGACGTCCATGTCGCATTCGTGGCACGTGCCAGTGACGTAGAGTGAGCCTTTGTTCAGATCCCAGCGGTGGGTCTCCTCAACGACCTTGGATTCGGGGTGCTGACACCCGCCGTCGGTGACGAGCACGTGCTCGTCGTCGACGTTCGGTCGACGCTCACCCATCCGCTCCCACTCGTGGTGGACTGCGTCAGTCACGGCCTCGTTGGGTGTCCGAAGACAGTCCCCGCAGAGAAGCGCCTCACCCGGCTCTTGACCCCAACTGGTTGCACCGCAGTTCGGGCACTCGGGGTAATGGACGTCGACACGCTGTTCGAGCGTGTGTGAAATGCTGGCGGCGCGGTCGTGGAGCGCGTTGTAGAGATCGGCGTCATGGGGGTTGTCCACGAGCATGTGCCAGCACTCGGCCCACTCGTCGCGAAGCGCGTCGAGGTGCATCGTCTTCGTCGCTGGGCGGGATTTGATGTCGCCAGAGGTCACACCCCCGTCGGTGACCATCTGACCGGTCCCGCACTCGTCGCAGTAGACGCCCGTACCTTCGATGATCTCTTCGGGGAGCACGGCCCCGCACTCCGAGCACGTGTTCCCACCGTCGGTGATGAGCCGTTCGCCAGACGGGGAGAGACCCAGGTCTTCAGGGTCGGCTTCGTCGAGTCGGTCGGCCATGGTCTCGCCGGTCGAACCGCCGCCCCAGTTCTCTGCGCACCGATTGCACAGTTCCGTGTGAGGCCGCTTTTCGACTGTCGTTTGCTGCCACTCTGAGGGGCCGTCGACGTTCAGTCGGCACTTCGGCTTCGTTGGGTCGTCGGCCGATGGCAGGTGATGTGTTTTGATTCCACGCTTCCCGTTCGGCTTGACGAGGATGATGTTCTGACCACCGTCGGTTGCGAGCCGCTCGCCCGTGTCGACGCCGTGGTCGAAGTCGATGAACTCGGCTTCGTCGGCGACGATGCGGTCGTCGGTGTCGACGGGGCCGCGGACTTCGAGATCGTCGCCAATCTCGACATCTGTCGGAGAGACGGCCGTCTCGAACGCCCCGAGGATGACCGAACACGTGTCGCTGCCATCGTCGAGGATGATGTGGCCCGTGTCGTCGGCGTCCATCACGACCGTGCCGGCGAAGGTCTCGAAGTGTTCCGTGTCGGCGTCGGCCGCGCCCTCGTCCTCGTCCTCGTGCCCGCCGTCGGCGACGACTTCGCGAGTCGTGCCTTCGTAGACAGTCTCCCAGTCGCCTTCGTTGAGGTCCTCGAGGAGCTGGTCGACGCTGCGCGAGCGGCTGGTGTTGGTCGCGTCGACGGCGATCAGTTCGACCGTGTCGTCTTCGTCGGTCGAGATGACCTCGTACCACGAGCCCGTGCCAGACTTGACCGTCGTGTTGAGGACGTCGTCAGGCGTGAGCGTCGAGTCACTCATGCTCGCCTCCGTCAATCAGGTCGATTTTGGGTAGGCACTGGTCGATGACGTTCCGAATGTGACCGCATTCCTTGACGAAGTCTTGGAACTCATCACTGTCCATCGGTTCCGGGAGCGTAAGGACCATCCGTCGCTCCCAGTACGTCTCGGTGATTCCTTCTTCGTCGTCGAGTTCGAGCTGTTGCCACTCGGTGTCTCTCTCCCCGAGGAACAGACAGACCCCGTGAGTCTCGCTGAAACCCACGGTTGCCAGTCCTGCCAGTTCTGAATCACTCATCAGCACTCGCCCCCGTCGGTCGCGAGCGCCCGGCCAGTGTTCGAGTCGATGAGGTCGGTGACGGTCTCGGCGCGCTCGTCGTCGGTGACGAGCTTCGAGAACGCCCAGTCGAGGTGTCCGAAAACGACCTGGAGGCCGTCGTCGGTCAGCTCGTACTGGTTGGTCCGCTTGTCGAGTTCGCTCTTTTTTACGAAGCCCCGTTCGACGAGGTCGTCGAGGTTGGGGTAGAGCCGGCCGTGGTTGACGTCCTCGCCGTAGTACGTCTCCAGCTCACGCTTGATGGCGAGCCCGTACATGGGCTCTTCGGCCAGAATGACGAGGATGTTGTTCTGGAACGCGGTGAGGTCCGCGGCGGCGGTCGTGTTTCGGCGTGCAGTACTCCGGTTCGTGCCGGTTGATTTATCCGGCGAATCGTCTTTTGTAGACATGGCTTTCCACGCTAGCCTGGTAACTAGCGAACCAGTCCTCGTAGAGAGGGCCTGGTAGTCGTGTGGAAGCCAATCCCGCAAGCCGGGTGCCCTTACACCCGGCTTTTCTACACCTGAGCGGTGCGTGTCGCGGTCTCGGCTTCTATGTCAACCCACAATCCAATCCCACTAATAACTTTCTACCCGTTGGGAATCTCTCATTACCCAATGTATAACGGGTGTTACCCAGAGAATAATATTGTAGACCTGTTGGGTAAGAGTATATTCCAGTTCGATGGGAATATCACAACGACAGTCAATGAACACTGCATGCGCAAGCGGGGAGAGTGGATGAGCCGAGTTGACGACCGCATCCTCGAAGCGATTCGTCAGGATGGAAACCTGACTCCACTGGCGGTCTCTCGTGAAGGCCTTGTCCCCCGCGTTGATATCGGCCGTAAATATGCCGGCGTCCGCTGCAGGAAGCTGACCGAATATGGTCTGCTTAACCGCGTCGACAAGGGCCTCTATGGAATCACCGAACTCGGCGAGCAGTTCCTCGACGAGGAACTCGACACGGAGACACTCGAGAAGAAAGAGATCGAATTTTCTGACTGACTTCATTCTCACTCGACCAGCTCCACGCGGGAGTAGTTGATTAGCTCGCCAGTCTTCTTGTCACGCACTGCGTAGTGTTCAGGATCGACGTCGTCGTCGTTGGCCGATGCCCGCGAGCAGGACCGGCACCAGATATGCGAGTTCGTCGGAGCCCACGACGCGTGGCCGTTGGGGCAGACGTATCGCATGCGGTCGGTGAACTGGCTCCGGTCGATACGCACGAGTGGCCCGGCGTCCTTGACGGCGGACCCATCGCACACCAGAGGGGGCTTCGCGGACATGGCAACTCAACGTGACGTGATGGGGGTTAAAAACGGATTTTGTGACCCGGAGTGAAAGTGAAATGTCGAATTGTGCAGACAGAAGCGTCAGACGAGCGGCGGACGGCCACGAGAGCGGTTAGCAGGCGGGTGAAAGTGGTCTTAACCAACACCCGACCGGAGGCGCACGGTTTTAACCAACGCAAAAAGAGGGCCTTCGTCAGTCTTGTTGGAACTGTCGAATCCAGTACCGGCTCGTGACGTAGCGCTGCGAGCACCCTGGTTCGTGTGGGAGTTCCTCGATGCCGGGCGACCGCTCGCGAGTTAGAGGAAGCTGTGCTCCACACTCGCTGCACCGGAGGGCCTTGGGCTCACGCATCCGGAGCCCGTCGTTCGAGATGGACGTCTCCGAGCGGACGATCTCGAAATAGGTGTCGAGGTCCGAAAACGACCGGGGCATCATTCGTCACCCCACGGGAGCCACGTCGACTCCGTCAACTTTGAATCGACGAGCAGCGCAAGCGCGGCGACGACGGCCAGACCCAGCGCGACTTCGGTTGCATCGGCGTACCATGTGACGGCTGCGAGTGCCCCCACTCCAGCCCCTCCGCGCCGAAGGTGACGACGGTGCGTGTCAAACATCGTCTTCTCCCCAGACCTTTGACGGATGTTCGACGACGTTGCACGCCGCGTGCGGGCCGTCGTGCCCCGCGGGCTTCGAGCACATGAAGTCGCCCGTCTCGTCGGTCTCGTTGCAGGCGTCGGGCGTCGCCGTCGCGTACGAATCGCCTTCGAGGGGGCAGTCACACTCACTCATCGCGACCACGCTCCGGGCAGGACGGACGACAGCGCTCATACCCGCAGTGTGAGCAGAGTTCCCCGTTGGCGATCTTCTTGATGAACTTCTCGTGTTTACACTCGAACCCGTCTGCGTTTTTGCCGCTCCGATAGTGAAAGTCGGGACATTCGCAGACTCCTTCGCGGATGTCCACGATCCACGTGCTCCCTGAGCGGAGATTCGAGACGGCGAACATGCCTGGCGCGATGCGTTCCGCCGAAAGTGGCTCGACTCGGGCACGGCGGTCGCGGTCGCTCATGGTTCCGGACTTAGCGACCGCCATCAGCCGCGCACCTCCAGCGTGCTCATCGTTGGAGACCGCTGTCCCCACAGTCGCTTACACGTTTCCGGATGCTCAAGTAGCCAGTTCGTCGCTTCGCGCTTAGCGGCTTCGACCTCCGAGGCGTCTTCCCAGCCTTCTTCGACCCACTCGTCGCCGTCGACGAGGACGGCCCGACAGCGCTCGGCGCAGATCTCCATCACGCGCTGGTCGACGACGTCATGCAGTTGCAGAGCCGCACTTGCAGTATCCGATTCGACCCTCGCGTCGTAGTCGTCGGTGTCGCCGAGCTCACGCCGGCGCTCATCACGGACGTCTTCGACCGTCGCGATGGCGTCTTCGAGCTGGGCAAGTTGGTCGTCCTCGACGACGTCGTCGTGCACGCCGTCGCAGAGGATGCGATGGTCGAACTCGTCGGTCGCAGTCGACCGGTGATCGACGCGAACGCGCCGGGCGGCGCGCGAGTGGATGTCGTTGCCGCGCATTACTCTCCGACCTCCGGGTGCTTCTGGGCGATTGGAGCGAAGCGCTTCGCGCCCGACCCAGACTCGTCGAGGTCGCGTTCGTCGGCGATGAACGCCCGGTCGATCTTCTCGAACTCGCCCTCAAGAATAGGGTACCAGCGCTCGGTGCAGCGCTCACCGTCGGCAGTTACGTAGAGAACGGCCTCTGCGTCCCCCTCTGTCTTACGAACAGGGTTTTGTATGACGCCGTGGCGGTGGGCGACGGCGAAGACAGCGACCTCGTGGTCACCGTCATCGGACGCTTCGACTTGGTTGCACGCACGGAGCTTCGCCTCGGTCATCGGGTTGATAGCGCCGACCGGGACGAATCGCGTAGCAAGCGATTCATCGTTGGTGCTTTTACGGTGGACTTGTTTCGTACTCATGCTTTCTCACGGAAGCGCGGTCGGTGTCTCAAGCACCGGCCGGCCATTCTGGCCGACGTACCTCGCTTCACACCTACAGGTAGATCTGCCAGCAATATAAAACTATGCAAAACATAGTGTATAGCATAATGCAACACACTATTTATTACATACCGCATCGTACTATGTGGTGTGGTACTCGATGAGTAGCGCGATGGCGAATAACGATATCAATCGAAGCTTCGACCCCAGCGATGGGGAAGACCAGGTGCTGGATGTCTTCAAACGTGGCCGTGAGAACGGCGACCCGTGGGGGCGCGCTAACCCGCGGTACATCATTGACGAGACTGGCATCTCGAAGTCGAACGTCGAGTACCACATCCGGCGTCTGAGAGATGCCGGATGGATTCGCAAGGTGGCTCGCGGACTCTACGAGTTCGTTGAGGACCCGCGCGAGGAGGAAACAGATGACGACTCGACAACAACACCCACAACCTAACCGGAACGAACAGTTTCTCTGGAGGGTCACGCCGTGAGCGACCGCGTTAGCGTCGATCTCCACGGCGACGATCTCCACAGCGCACTCCAGGCGGCAGGTGCAATCAACAAGCACAGAGTCCAGATCAAAATCGACACGACCGGCGACGAGGCGGCGTGCCAAGTGGCCGCGCTCAACCCTTCGTCGACGTTGATCGCGACGGGTCCTGTCCCGATTCGCGCGCCGTCGACGGCCAACGCGGTCGAGACGACGGTCGCCGTTGACTTCGGGTCGCAGGCGAACGCGGACGTCGGCGATGTCGACTGGTTCGAAATGCTGTGCTCCGCCCTCGACGACGAGTGGTGTGAGCTCCGAATCGACCGCGACCAAGACGAACAGACGACGGTCACGCTTTGCCGCGATGGCGACGCCCCTGATGACGAGCGCTGGGGGTTCGTCTTCGAGACAGCGCCCGCCCCAGACATGCCGACGCTCCCGAACGTCGACCACACCCAGCACATCGAGGCAGACGGTACTCGTGCGCGTGGCGTGCTCTATGGTCTCGCTCGTGAGTCAGATGACGGGATCGTGTTCCAGACGGAGGCTGACTCGGCGGCGTTCACAGCGTCCTCCTACGAGGGTGCCGGAGACATCGAGCTGCTGATCGGTCACCGGACTCGTGGTGAGGGCGCTGAGTCGGCGGTCTTCGGATGTGACTTCATGCAGACGATCGCCGAAGCATCTCCGGCCGGCGAGACGTGGCGGTTCCACATCCGCGACGAGTTTCCGATGTTCATCCAGGTCGGTGACGTGACGTGGGCGATCGCGCCGCAGATCAAGGGACTCGGTGGTCGCGATGACTGACCACGAGTCGCTCGTCGCGACCAACGGCTTCGAGCACGTTCCAGCCGACCTAGTCGAGGACCGTCTCGTCGTCCGGTGCAGGACGCCGGACATCGAGCCGGAGCTGTGCGACGGCTGGGTCGACGAGTTCGAGATCGAAACGGATGCTGTCCGCGCCGATGGCTACGGGAAACTCCACTTCCCCGAGCACGTCCGGACGCAGTGCCCCGAGTGCGGCGACCGCGTGCTCGAGATCAACGGCGTCGAGGTGACGTTCCATGGGTGACTCTCGGACAACCGCCGGAGGCCGATCCATATGAGTGATGAACAACTTCCACTCGACGCCGGCGGCGAAGTCTCGCTGCCCGTCGTCGACGTCCTAACTGGCCGTGGGTTCATCACGGGGAAGTCCGGCTCAGGTAAGTCGAACACGGCGTCGGTCATCATCGAAGAACTGCTCGACCGGGGGTTCCCGGTCTTGATCGTCGACACCGACGGCGAGTACTGGGGCCTGAAAGAGGAATTCGAACTGCTCCACGTGGGCGCTGACGAAGAGTGCGACCTGCAGGTCGGGCCCGAGCACGCCGACAAGATCGCGGAACTCGCCCTCGAGGACAGCGTGCCTATCATCCTCGACGTCTCGGGCTACCTCGACGATGCCGACGCGTCGGAACTCGTCCGCGAAACTGCTTCGACGCTGTTCACGAAAGAGAAGAAGCTCCGCCGGCCGTTCCTGCTGCTCGTCGAGGAGGTTCACGAGTACATCCCCGAAGGCGGCGGCCTCGACGAGACGGGGAAAATGCTCATCAAAATCGGGAAGCGTGGCCGGAAACACGGCCTCGGGCTCTGTGGTATCTCCCAGCGCCCTGCGGACGTCAAGAAAGACTTCATCACCCAGTGTGACTGGCTGATGTGGCACCGCCTCACCTGGGAAAACGACACCAAGGTCGTCCGCCGTGTCGTCGGGTCGAGCTACGCCGATTCGATTCAGGACCTCAACGACGGCGAGGCGTTCCTCCAGGCGGACTTCCTCGAAGCCGACGTCCAGACCGTTCAGGTCAGACGCAAGCGCACGTACGACGCCGGCGCGACGCCAGACCTCGAAGAGTTCGAGCGCCCCGAGTTGATGAGCGTCTCGGGCGACCTCGTCGAGGAACTCCAGGAGATCTCCGAGCAAGAGGAACGTCGCCAGGACCGAATCTCGAAGTTGGAGGCGCAGGTCGAGTCGCTGCAGGACGAGAAGGCGGCGCTCGAAGAGGAGCTGCAGAACGCGCGGGACATGCGCGACATGGCGAGTCAGTTCGCTGACGCCATGCAGGCGACCGGTAACGGTGGCGTGGCGTCCGAGAAAGTTGAGGACCTCGTCGAAGAGCGCAACCGCCTAGAAGGCCAGCTGGAAGAGCGCGAAGAACGCATCAACGAACTGGAGGCCGAAGCGCAGCAACTCCGTCGGGAACTTGATTCCCGTCCGGAGATCGGAGAGCGCGCGGTCGAGGCTGTCGATGTGTTGGCCGACGAGTTCGGCGTCGGTGATGCGGACACCGAAACCCTCCGCCGGAAGCTCAAGCACGCCCGTGAGCGCATCGAAGACTTGGAGTCTCAACAGCCGACTCCGGATGACCTCGACAGCGACCCGCTGGAGAACCGAAAGGTCAAGACGGTGATGAATGACGTGCGGTCGCGCCTCAACGACCTCGACGAGAAGAAACAGCAGATGCTTCGGTACTTCATCGTGTCAGGGCCCGCATCGCAAGAAGACGCGTACAAGTACGCTGGTGGGAGCCCGACCAGCAGCACGAAGTCGAAGAAGACGCGGGACCTCATCGAGGCCGGCTTCGTGAAAAAGGTTGGTCGCGGAGAGTACGTGTTCGGTCTCCGAGACCATCTCTGTGACCGGCTAAACGGCTTTTCAGAAGCAGAGGTAGACCGCGTCTACGGTGAACTGGAGTCCGAGATCTACGAGGAGGTGATTGACTCGTGAGCGAACTGTCCGTACTCGAATGCGACGCTTGCGGCGACCAGACACAGTTTGGGAGCCACGAAATGGTCGAACTGACTGTGCGCCGGCGGTCGGCGGCGAGCCCGTTCGTCGTCATCGACTACACCGTCCACGTGTGCAAGTCGGAGAACCACGACGTCCGTATCGCGGCACTCCAGCAGTTTGCTTACGTCGGCTACGACGCCTCTGAAGGCCGAATTGTCGGGGCGGCGATAGACGGGTCGATGGCGTACCACGAGAGAGGGAACGTTGTGATTGACCACTACGAACCGGTGTTCGAGTTTCTTGACGAGGAGGTTCTGAACTAATGGACGACGACGTTCGAGATGCCGAGCGCGAGATTCGAAAGGCAATCCGCGATCTCGGCTACGAGCTATCGAAAGTCTCGGTTGAGGGTCGTCGTGATGAGTGGCGGCTCGAACTCGAGGTCGATGTCACGCCCTCCGAGAGCGACTACAAAGTGGACGGTGAACTCAAATGAGTCGCCCGACCGGCATGCACGACCCGGCCCACGACTGGGAGTCGGTTGCGGATCTCGACGGAATCGACCTCAACGAGGGAAAAGGCTGTCCGCACTGCGGCGGCCCGGCTTCGAATCTCCACGAAGGCCCACCGGCGGGATACTACCACTGCGACACGTGCTGGGCGAAGTGGGCGGGCGACATCGAGAACGCGTCGCTCGTCGAGGAACCGATCTACGGACCCGTGGGGACGAAAGATGAGTGACGCAGCTCACGACGACAAACCCACGCCACCGGTCCCGCCGACGGACACGACGACTCGGCCGTCGGGGCGCGGAACGCGGACGGTCTCCAGCGACGTCGTCGACACGTGCGACTGTGGTGGTACTGTCGTCGACGAAGAGGTCACGACTGGCAAGTTTGTCATCGGAATGTGGGACGCCGAGATGTTCGACTCTGACGAGTTCTCGCTCCATACCGAGTGGGAGCAGACCGAGCGGCGCGTCCGCTGTCGGCGCTGTAACGCGGGGTATGAGTACTGATGCACGCTTCACGGATTCCGACGGAACAAGCACAGCGCGCGAAGAAGAAAGCGAACGAGCAGTCAACGCGTCCGTACAGGCTCATTAGCACCCTCTGCCCGGCGTGCAACCGCCCGGTGACCATGTGTGAGCCGAATCCAAACGAGTACGTCGTCGACGACTCGCAAGGAGAGTTTGGCAACGACCGTGCGGCGTTCGAGTTCTCTCCGGCGACGATCATGGACGCCAATCACTCGAACCCGTGGGATGCCGTCCACGTGGTCCCCGAGAAAGTCGAGTTCGACACCGAGCCAGATCAACTGCAGGTCATTGCCTACAAGCACGACCTGTCAGACGAGGCGAGCCAAGCGTTTCAGGACGCCCTCGACGAGATTAGGAAGAACGAGCGCCGCGCGGCTGAGAATACTGGACTGGGTGAGTTCCATGACTGACGGACCACCAGAAACGTGTCCAAACTGTGGCGACGAGCACATCGACGTTCGCGAAGACGTCGGCGTTTGGGCGTGGACATGGGTCTGTTCGGTCTGTTTCCACGGCAATGCTGAACTCAAGGAGCAACACCAGCATGACTGAAAGTCTCTCGATCCAGGCGCTTACGGTGACAAAAAACACAGACACGTGCGAGATGCCGGACCACGCTGGCCCTCACGAGGGGCTTGCAGTAGTCCAAACGAACGGCGAACAGACAGTCCTCTGCGAGCGCTGTCGCGACGGCCTCCAGAACACGACCATCGTCAGGCACCTCGACGACCAGCGCACCGGCGTCGTAGTGGTCGGCCTCCCTGGCGCGGGGAAATCAACCGCGGGAGAGATACTCGTCGACGAACTCGACGGGCTCGAACTCGAAACAGGTGACATCGTCCGCGAGGGCGCGTGTGACCACTTCGACGTCGCGTCGACTGAAGCGCTGTCGTCAGACGAACTCGGCGACTATTCGACGATGCGGCGGGACGTCGACGGCGGCGACTACGTCGCACACGACGTGATCGAACGCCTCGAGGCGACCGACGCGTTCCCCGACCAGCCCGCGGTTGTGATCGGGATGCGCGACACCGAGGCGCTCGTCGCTCTGGAGCTGTGGTTCCACACGCTCGAAGTTGTCTGGGTGCATGCCCCGTTCGACGAGCGCCTCGACCGACTCCAGGGCCGTGGGCGGCAGGACGAGAGCGACTTCGGGCAGGAGGACCTCATTCGTCGCGACGGCCGTGAGTCCATGTGGGGGACGCCCGAATGGGCGTTCTGGGCCGACGCGAAGGTCTGGAACGGCCACAGTCCCGAGATGCTCGAACAGCGGGTCCGAGCGGTCGCGTCGCGGTTCCCGTTCTCGTCGCGACCGGCGTTCAATGCGCGCACCGAAAGCTCTGAGCGCATGGCGTGCATGGAGGGACATGATGAAGCTTAGCGACCTATGTAAACTCCCGGACCTTCCGTTCATCGGCGGGTTTGCAGTGCTCGCGGTCGCCCCACGGACGCTCATGTGGGACGTCGCCGGCGTCGGACTGATCGCTGTCGGCCTGGCGCTGTACCTCCGCGAGGACGTTCGACAAGCACGCACTGAACGCGAGGAACGCATGGAACGCCTGTCGCGCATGGAGGGGCATGATGACTGATTCGCGACTCCTTGCCGAGTGGACTGACCGCCCGTACGTCTCGGTCCGCCGGCGCAACGCCGTCGTCGAGCACCGAATCCGGCTGCTCGCGTACGACCACGGCGGTGTCGACGTCGTCCACGAAGTCCGATCGGACGACGACCGCGCAACAGAGCCCGCCGAGTGGACGCGTCGCGAGGCGCACGAAGTCCGCGGCGGCCGGGTGACGAAGGTTGGTGGTAGCCGATGAATTCGAGCACGAGGATTTATAAAAACGAGCAACAGAAGACAGCGGTTGAATTGCTATTATCCGAAGGCATTGCAGTCAAACCCCACGATGACGGCAGGATTGATGTATATCTGAAGGCCGGAGATGTGGTATGGGCTGTGACGACTGAACTCGGTGATTACTACGTCGAAACGGTTCGTGGATTCCGCAACGAATCGCCGTTCAAATCAAAGGTAGAGCTTGCACCAGAGGTATTGCGCGATGAATAGTGACGATTCAACGTCCCAGTCCGAGACTCAGCAGGTCGACGGACGCATCGTTGAGGAGTCGTGGGACGAGCGGCAGATGGGTGTCCGAGTTGAGCGCTGTGTTCGAAAGCACCCGAACGGCGATATGAAACGCATTCGTGTCTTTCGGAAAGAGAATGCTCGATTCGCCTCGCTTGACGGTGAGGGAGAGACAGTTAGCGAGCAGCACCGAGAACTGGTAAACCTCTCTCCGCAAGCGGCGACGGAAGTTCTGTTCGGGCTCGCAGAAGCGCACGGCTACCGACTGGAGGAAAAGCGATGACGGTTGAAAATCTACACATCGACGATGATCGCGGTCTCTGGATACCGCCACGACTCCGCAAGTTCGACCAGCAGGTCGTGTTCAGGACGCCAAGCGGGACTATCCAACACTTCGGGACAGAACCGCTCGACGCCTATTACGGTATGATTGACGAGAGCCATTTCGGAGACATTGACCAACTGGACGGTGCCCGGAACCCGCACCTCGCACCGAACCGTGTGTCTATCAAGCATACTGGTGGAGATGCTGAGACGTTTGACGTGGAGGGCGTTGTCGAATGACTCTCTACAGATGTCCGCGATGCGGTGACGAGACGGCGACGAATAGCACGTGCGCGGGGCCGTTCGAACTCCCGCCGACGCTTTACTGCGTCCACGACGCAACCGGTGAAGCTGTTAAGATGCGTGTGGAGAGTGAGGCGGACCTCCGTGAGGAGGTGATGGTCGATGAGTGAGTTCGTCGACAACCGCGCCGACGCGGTTCTTTCTGACGACGGGATGTACCGCTACCGACTCTCGCGGACGTGGGACGCCGACAAGCCGACGGTCGCGTTCGTGATGCTGAATCCGTCGACGGCCGACGCAACCAGCGACGACCCGACGATTCGGCGCTGTCTCGGCTTCGCAAAGGAGTGGGGCTTTGGGTCGCTCGTTGTCGCCAACCTGTTCGCGCTCCGAAGCACGGACCCGGCGGCGCTGGCGGACCACGCGGACCCGGTCGGGCCGGGGAACGACGCGCACCTGCAGGACGTGTGCGACAGCGCCGAGCGAGTCGTCGTCGCGTGGGGTGCGAAAGGGTCGCTTAACGGGCGTGCCGAGGCAGTCACCGACCTGCTCGACGACTACGACCTCTACGCGCTCGACACGACCAAGGCCGGTCACCCGGCCCATCCACTCTACCAACCGGCAGATGCCGAGCTGACGAACTGGGTCGGTGATCAACTGTGACTGACGCTGCTCCCGCTCGCTGCGACTACTGCAGTCTCCCAGCCGTCTGCTCTGGTGCAGACCTCGTGTACCCGCGGAAACGCTGTCCGCGGTGTTGTCGCGAGCATCGACAGTTCGGTGGCGTCCACGGCCCTAACGACTATCTCGCCGGGCACGTAGCCGCGGAGGCGGTTGAGATATGACTGACGGTACGCTCATCACGACGACGGGTGACGAGTGGCACCACTCTGTCGCGTTCGATGGCGCTACTCACACGACTGCCTGCGGTTACGACCTCGATGTTCGCGACGTCCAAGCAGTCGACCTTGAGGTCGATTTTACTCGTGACGACGTGTGTCGTGAGTGCCTCCCCCAGCCCGACGAGGGCGACGTCGTCTACGTCGATCGCTCGAACGAGTCCGGGGGTTACCGCGGCGTCGTCGAGGACGTCAAGGACACGTCCTACGGCGGCCGGATGCTCGTCCGCTGTGAGGATGCGTCGTGTTCGAAGGCCACGCCCGGAATGCGCTACTCGGTCGGCCTGAGCGCCGACTGGACGGTGGTCGACGATGAGTGAGGCCACACTCCCGGGAGCCGCTGAACGCGCGACACAGGACGCGCTCGACGAGCCCTACTGTCTGTCGTGCCGACGGGCAGCATGGAAGGATCACAACTGGAAGTACATCGGCGTTGGTGGGTTCCTCACGGGACCGTTCTGTAGCCGCGAGTGCCAATTCACCTGGCTCTTGGAGGATGACGATGACTGAAGACGACGTCAACATCGATCGAGCGGTGATGATCCTCGAAGATCGGGTCTGGGATGGCGACGATGAGCGGGCGTGTCGTGATGCGCTCGAACACCTCGATGCGGTTCCGAAGTCAGCGCTTCGAGACCTTCGCGAGAAGTACCAAGACCAGCACGAAAAGGCCCAAAGTGCTGGTTTCACCGCGGAGTACACGATGATTGAGGCATTCCTTGACGACTTAGACGAGGTTCTCGACGATGGCTGACCTGCCAGCGTGGGCGATCAAGCTTCCAAACGGAGAGATTGGTTGCTCTGTGTGCGGTGCGACGGCGGCCGAGCTCCCGGTTCGTCACAGTCCGAACTGCATTTACCGACTGGATGTGGTGGCATGACTGACCGCCCCAACGGCGCACTTTTGGGCGTCATGTGGGACCTGAGTCGTCGCCTTCAGGCCGGACAGAACCACGCGCTCGTCGAGGGCGCCCCCGTCGACGCGATGCCTATCTTCGAAGGGTACGACCGAGCGCTTCACCCATGGGTGCGTGGCTGGCGACCTGGTGAGATTCGTGAGACGATTCGAAGAATCTGGTCGCAATGACTGAAACAACCGGTCCAACACAGGGCAGGGATCTCGGTTTCGTCGAGACGCCGACCGGCGTCGCCGACTGCATCGCGAACAACCTCATCCACCGCGGGAAGGACGGCCGCGCGCTCTACCCCGGCCTCGGTCGTGGCCGCATCCGAGACGCCGTCGCGAGCGTCGCACGGCGTCGGAACGCGACGCTCGATGAAGTGGGCGTCGAGCGCGACTGCGAGCGCATCGCCGAGTTCCAGGACTCCCACCCGGACGCCGATGTCGATGTCCGCCACGCGAACTTTCTTTTGGACCCGCCAGACGGCGAGTTCGACTACATCGCGATGAACCCGCCGTACGTCCGCTACAGCGACATCCCAGACGACGAACGGGAGGCGTACCGCGACGAGTTCGACCTCGCGACCGGGAAGTTCGACCTGTTCCACCTGTTCGTCGAACAGGCCACACGACTCCTCGCAGACGACGGCGTGTTCGTCATGGTCATCCCGACGACGTGGTACGGGAGTGCGGACGACTCGTTTCGGGAGTTCGTCGCCGACCAACGGCCACACAACCACGTCCTCGTGCCCGACGACGCGTTCGATGCGGCGGTCAGCACGTGCGTCCTCGCGATGGACAACATGCCCGACGGCGGGTCAGCGCTCCGGCCCCGAGAGAACCCCCACCCGTACGACCTGATGGACCTCGCGAAGTGTGGGACCATCGACAGCGCGTACTACGACCGCGTGTCTGAAGAGTCGAAGCGTATCTGGCAAGCTCGACAGGGACGTTCGCAGACGCAGAGGCTCCGAGGACAGACCACTATAGCCGAGTTCGAGTAAGCATCCAGCCTGATGACTGCAGTGCTGTCCTCGCGATTTCGTCTCGAATAAGTTTTTGTGCAGCGACGCCTCGTTATTCCCGAGGCGGCTGCGGTCCACGACGCCGGTACTGATTGACAAGCCAGACGGCGGTGTGGATGATCGTAGCCGTCGCTCCTACTGCGTGTAGTGTTTCAATGGGACTCATTAGGTCCGCCTGGCGCACTTGCGCCGATATCTACCACGTGGTTCCACGTAAAAATGGCCCCGATTTGGACTCACCGCAATATGTTGTTCGCACGTATTAGCGCGCGTACGCGTATTTATCGGCGTTTTCCGCGTCTGACGTGGTTATTTGAGTGCATGGAACGACGTGCATGACGAGCATGCAATGACAATTCGAATAGGTGTGACGAACCAGAAAGGCGGCGTCGCGAAGACGACGAACACGATCAACATCACGGGCGCGCTCGCAGATCGTGGCCTCGACGTCCTCGCCGTCGACGCCGATCCACAGGGCTACCTCACGCATCGCCTCGGCTTCGAAGACGAGTACACGGCCGACCCGCCGACGTTCTACAACGCCTTCGCGAGCCCGAATGACTACGACGTCCGCGACCTCGTCGTCGCTCACGATGAGTTTGACGTTCTCCCGGGGAACATCGATATGTTCGCGCTCGAGCAGGACCTCATCGCGAGTGGGATGCGCCCCCGGCAGCGCCTGCAGATGCTGTTCGAGGACGTCGACGACTGGGACGTGATCATCTTCGACGCCCCACCGTCGCTCGGTCCGATCAACGACAATGTCGTCCTCGCGACCGAGAACTTGCTCGTCCCCGTCCGCGCTGACGAGTCGTCGAAGCTCGCTGTCCAGCACTTGCTGCGGCAGCTCGACACGCTCGACGAAAACTACGGGACGAATGTCGCTATCTCTGGCGTTGTCGTCTCCGACGTGCACTACCCACTCGACAACGAGCAAAAGCGGATGCTGGAATGGTACGAGGAGCGCTTTGAGGGTCGTGTCCCCGTGTGGGTTGTCCGCCACCGCGCCGCCATCGAGCGCACGGTCAACGCTCACTGCTCGATATTCGGTGACGAAGCAGAGGACACGGATATGACCGACGTCTACGCGGCTATCGCGGAGGAAATCGACCAATGAGTGAAGACGAGATCAACAACCGCCTGAGTCGACGCCTTGGTGGCGACGCCGGCAACGACCAGGACGAGAGCGACGACGCACCGAGTGAAGAGAACGCAATGAACGCAGAGAATGACGTGCACGTACGGAATCCATGGGACGCAGAGCGTGTCAAGAGCGCGTGGAACGGAATGACGTTCTACTTACCTGACGCGATGAAGGACCGTCTCGACACGGAGTACCAGCGGCTCACCTACGAGTGCGACTTTGAGTTCCTGAAAGACCGCCATCTGAAGCCGCTCGTGATTGAACACGGCCTTGACGCCGTTTCAGAGATGGATCCCGACGACGTCCACTCCGCGCTCGCGGACCTCGAACGCGAATATTCGACTGAAGAGTAGCCACCTACAACTATAGGTTGTTCCCCACCGATAGATTTATTACACTACAGGCTATAGTTGTAGGTGTAGAAGGACAATGATGGACTACAAGCTCACTCAGACGCAGAACGGAACGGAAATCTTCGCCGAAGCAACGACTGGGAACAAGCAGTGGGTCGCGATCATCACGGACACCCACCCCAAATACAACTACGAGCGCGAATTCGTCGCGTACCAGAAGCCGAAGACGTCGAAGCGCTTTGACGGCCGTGCGATGGTCGAAGAGGGCGACGTCGTCGAGATGGTCCGCTACACGCACTCGGGGAAGAACGACACGCGTCGCTACTACCAGTTCGTTGGTGGCGAACTCCACCAGATCGAGAAGACCGACATCACGAAGGCGCTCTCGGAGATCGTCGTCGACGTCGCGACGCCCCGTGACGTGGACTTCGACGAGCTGCAGTCTGCGGTGACCGAGCGCCACGACTGCGACGAATGCGGCCAGACGTTCACGAGTGGCCACGGACTCGCAGTCCACGCCGGTATGGTCCACGCGGATGATGGCGAAGAGGAGGACGAAGCGGGCGACGATTCGCCGGTCGCGACGATCGATGCACCCGTGGCAGTCGCTGACGGCGGCCGTGTGGCCGACGACGATGGCTTCACGCTCGACGACTACCCAGACGAAGCAGACGTCGGCGAGCGCCTCATTGGGCTCGACGAGTGGGGCGCGTGGTACTACGACGCCGACGCTGGTCGCATCCACAACTACAAGCGCGAGGCAGGGGCCGACGAAGTCGAAGCAAAGCGGACGCCCATAGTCGAGACTGAGGGTGCGTGCGAGGTGCTTGAAGGTGAGGACCTCGTCGAATTCATTCGCGATCTTGACGCGGTGACCGAGCTCGGCGACAGCGTCTTCCACGGGCATGGTGGTGTCCGGAGCTGGCTCGAGGTTGAGCACACCGACGCAGCAGTACGCCACTACCGCGCCGACGGTCATCTCTACGCCTACCGCGACGGCGACGAGCACGTTGTCGTCTCCCGGGGCGACGAGCCGGGAACGCGCTGGAAGCACCGCACTTCGTCGACGGTGGAGCGGCCGGTCCCCGGTCAAAAACGGTGGACGATTCCTGACAACTGGGAGCAGCGAGTCTACTCCAAGCGCGACAACATCGCGTACGCGCTCTACTACGTGCCGGAAGCGGACGTGTGGGCTCGCGTTTCGATTCCGACGAACAATTGGCTCGTCGACGCATGGTATCAGGTCAAGGCCGTTGGCGACCTCGATGTCAAGGCCGTTGGTGATCTCGCCAGCCGTCACGATGTCCGCCAACTCGCCAGCGAGTTCGAAGACGACGGAGATGACGAGATGGCTGTGGTTCTCAAAGAGGTCGCCCGTAACTGGAACGTTGTCGAAGAGGACGTTCGTCACGCGACCGAGTGGGTTCTCGACGAAGGGCTCGACCAGATTCGTCCTGGCGATCAGCCGATCCACGCTGATGAGGGCTGGCAGGTCGAGTTCCATCAGGATCGCGTGTTCCGCCCCGGAGATGCCATTAAGCACGCTGTTGACTTCTCGGGGTACGACGTCCCCGTTTCGGCGCTCTTGGATGTTCTCTCCGATCTCGGCCTTCCGAGCTACTACCGATTCGAGCTGGTACTCGACAGCTCCGAGATCGACATGGAGTACTACGTTCGAGGTCTCCTCGAGGCCGGCGTGTCGTCGGCCGAGGCCCTTGACTACTACTTTGTCGAAGTTGACGGAATGAGTCAGTCAGCGTGGGGGCGTGCGGCAGGCAAGTCCCAACAGACCGTCTCGAAGAACGTCGCCGGCGCGAAGAGAGTGCTTGATGCGTAGTCGAAGAGACGACTTGCTTCTTAACTAACCGATTTCTATCGCGATATACGGTTTGTATCGTCGTTGAGTATGAAAAGGCCGTTTGGATCCTATTCTTCGACGGGCGTATCCGGGGGTAAGCGTACGGAAAACGGTGGTTCAGGGGTTAGTGTACTGTCACTCGTCAGGATAAACTCACTTATTCTGAAATATGCCAGTGGCTATGGAAAAAGTGAGCGACAGAACAGCTACGCAGTTAGTGGAGTCTTTGCCGAGACCGAATCCCAGATGAGTGCGCCTTCAGCGAGGACGAGTGCGAGCGCTGCGAGCACGCGAAGCGGGACGAAGCCATCGGTGATCACGTCAGTCCCGAGCAGAAGTAGGCCGAGCGAAACGAGGACCAGCGTAAGAAGCCGCAATCGGGAGACTTTGCGGGGATAGAAGTGGAGGATAGCAGAGGCAGCGATAAACCCCACAGTACTCGCCGACATCATCAGTGCGTTGACGGCGTCGAGAACCACCGCCTCAGTCATCGTTGCCTCCCGTCGAGTCGTCGGCACCCTCTTGTGCATTGAACCAACCCTGAACCGCGCCAGAGAGCGCGCCGGCGAGCTGGGACTGCCGTCCAGCGACGATGTCGACTCCCAGTAGAGCGGACGTCGATGCGCCGAACCAGAGGATTTGTGTTTGAGTGAGCGTTGCGAATCCGAGGGCGTCGGCGAGCAGCGCCGCGGCGAATGCGACCGCGAAGATGAAGCCTGCCCACGCCCGGGCTTTTTGCTTGTTCATTCATGGGTTCGAGGGTCTGTGGCTACCGCGCCGGCCCCTCTCGTCGGCGCGGGCGTCCGCGTGTGCTCGCCCGTCGACGTGGTCGACCGAGTCATCACACATCGCTGGCTTCCAAGGTTATTTGACAATCGGACTAGAAGAACAGAGCACGAAGCGCGTCGCTATTAATTAGCGGTGTTCGTTGAGTTTCGAACACCATTGATATCCCAAACGGTGAACCCGCCATTTGAGTAAATCCTCTGAGCGGTGGCGTCTTGTCCCAAACGCTCTGCGTCCTCACGGGTTTGATAATTGATAGATGACTGGCGGTTCGGTGGCTCACGCTTCCACCACTCGAAGTCTCGCGTCTTCGTTATCAGATATGGGCCATCTGGGAATGTTTGACCAACTGTATTGTTTTCTGCGTATCCGTAGTGGTCGGGGAGCACAGACGTTGATGATCTGAATGCCCAATCCTCGTATGTCACGTCGGGTCGTAATTCGCCGTCTCCAAGGAAAACCTCAATTTTGTGGCTCATTGCATTCGACTCAACCGCTCGTTCAGCGCTACGTGTACCGAGGAACCATTCGGAGCCACTAAATTCTTGTTCGGTCACATGTCGCGTTTCCGCATAGACGGTGAATGGCGCGTAGATCGACAATAATAGGATTGAAACGACCGCCGCTACCCGGGCACCTGTCCAGAGTACTGAATCATGGTCGGTTGATAACAATTTGGTGAGTGCCCATGCAACGAGCAATATTGAAGCAAGGATAGTCACTTGGTTGGATCGATACGCACCTTCTGCGACAAAGTCGCCGGCGAACATAACGACGCCGAGCACCCCTCCACCGACATAGATTGCAGTACTAATTGTTGGCCCCAATTCTCCACGCCCCCGTGCTGAATAATAGATGACGATGAGGGCAACTAGGCCCGCAAGCCCCAGCAGAAGTAGCAGCGGACCGTACTCCAAGACCACATACCGCCAAATCAGTTGGGGAATAGTATACCCGCTGCTCGCTGCTCGACTGGCTCGCGCACCCCCTGTTGACTCAAGTTGGGTTATCGAGATGGCGATATCTCGGAACAACATCTCGAGCCCCCTCCGGCCGAAGTACCACGTGTAGTGCAAAACCGGGACTGCGATGATCCACGCAGTAGACCTGATCGAAAATCCACTTTTGTTTTGGGTCCGCTTGCGATGGATGTATTCGCCAATGAGAGCGAGTATACTGACCCCAACCATTACCAAAGACGTCATTGGATGAATGAGCGTGATTGCAGAGGTCAGAATAAGGAGCCCAACTTGATCACGGCGCGACGTCTCTCCTAACCGGGTTCGGTAGAACATCAAGAGCACCAGCGGGATTAGTGAAAACGAGAGAAACCATGGGAAGATGTGCTGTAAGTACTTCCCGTAAATAGGGATGCTCGCGACAGCAGCAGCCACAATTCTGGCGGAGGGATGTTCAAACAATTGCCCACCTAAGCTTGCGATACTCAGCACGAACATAATTGTCATCAGGTACGTGAGTGCAGAGCCAACGGCGCTGGACGTCACTCCCGTGACCGAAGATAACATCGCTAAAAAGCCATGGATTACTGGATAAACCGTTTCTGGAGGATACACACCCGTATTCAACACGTACCCTGCGTACCCATGATGATGCAGAAGATCGCCACGAGGAGGGGCCCACATCCGTAAGCCCAATAAATGTGGTAACTCCCAATACACGCCGTAAGCGACGAACAACAGGACGAGTCCTGTTCGCCAGTCAGTTCGCCAATCTCCCCGGTCCCCACGGAGAATCAGGACTGTTGACGAGACAACGGTTATGACCAGACCGGCCCATGTCACCTGTGAAAATGATTTAAAGAAATCGTATGAATAGCTGCTCTCAGCGCTTAAAACAGCTGCAAGAGAGAACATAGAGATGCCTATGCAAGAGGCAATAGTGAGCCCTTTCGATACCCCCTTAGTGTTAATCTTGGATCGTATCATGATAGAATGCGAGCATTCCTAACATACCGAGGCCAAACGACGCTGCAAATCCGATAATATAGGTGATCAGAGTTGGCTGCGTGAGTTGCATAGCTGGTGGTGTGAAGATGAGCAAGAGAGAAGCCGAGATCCCAATTACTGCTGAGGCCGCGTAATCACGATAAGATAAGACGGAATCGCGACTCATTATCCATATCTTCAATTGGGGAGTTAAAAAACTGTCTGTCAGAGTATATTTCGGCTGATTCTGGCGGTTCCAAGATGCCAAAATTCAACTCAGTCTTTCAAGACGGTGAGTCGCTATCTGTAGTCTCACGCTGGTGTGATGGTCGTCGTGTTATCCCCTACACGAATCCAATCACCTGCACTCACGTCTCCGTCGAGATCGAGCCAGTAGTAGCCGACAGGCGATCCGTCACCACCATTGTGGAACGCCTTAGCACCGTTTTTCCCGCCAGTTATGTTTGCCAGATTTCGCTTGACAACTGGCTGATTATCTATCGTGACTGTATCCGTGCCGTTGATGTTCCAACTGCCACCAGTTGCACTATTTCCTTTCCAAGTGTTTCCACCACCACTTCCCTCAAAGCAGAGGGCAGACGACCCATTGTAGACGATGTGATTGTCGATAAAGCGGACGCCCGTTGCAGGGACATTGATGGCGACGTTCCCACCTGCGTTTGTGTCGTAGTTCTTGATTGTCGTCCCACGGACTTCAAGACTACCACTAAATGCGGGGTCGATATCGACGGCAGTCTTCCAGATATTGCGAAGATCCCCGTCTATCCATCGGATGTTAGTTCCTGTTCCGTTAATGGATAGGCCCATGTTACAGTCTTCAGCGGTGTTGTCACGAAAAGTAACGTCTTCAGGCGTTCCAGCAGCGTCAGTAACAGTATATCCAGCGGTGTTGTACCCTCGTGCGTAGTTTCCTTCGAGAGTCACATCAGACGGTCCACGGACCTGATATGCGGGATTGTCGTTTGTTCCAGTCCCACGGATGGCGCGATTATAGGCTACTCGGACCTTGCTCGTAGCGGGTTGAACCCGAATGAACTTTCGATGCTCCCCGTAGCCGATGTTCCCGATAACGTCTACGTCAGTGGGTCCATCGTTTTGGTTCCCCAAGCCGATAATAGACCCATCGCTGTTGTTAGCGCAGTAGTTGTAGGCGAATCGAATGCGCTCACCGTGTGATTCGAGGTCTGTGTACGTGCGACCCCCGCCGTTCAACGAGCGGTCGTAACCGTTTAGGAGTGTGTTATGGTGGACATCAATATCTACCCCACCAGTCTGTATCCCTCGGTCCCCCACATCGTCGAGGAGAACCCGATGGATTTCAACGTGCTTTGCCGATGCAGTTGTTGTGATTCCACTCCCCCCGTCATTGTGGACATGATAGGGGGCTTGTCGAGTGAGGAACCCACCACGAATCTCCACATCCGTGGCCTGATGGACGATAATCGAATCCATACTATTATCGGGATTCGTTTGCCCGTTCGGGTTCCCGTGGTGTCCGAAGTTGACGACCTCGACACGTTCAACCGATGAGTTCCACCCCACTCGAATACCACCGACGTTACCCTCGTCTGCGACTTTGACAATCGCAGAGCCGTCCTTCGCATACGGCGACTGGAAGACGACAGTAACGTCGTCTACCTCGATGTCAAGCCACTGGTCGGTTCGATATGGTGTGTCGGGACGGGCAACGTAGACAGTTTCACCAGCACTCAGATTATTGAAAATTGTCTGAAGATCGCTCGTCGTTGAGACAATCGTATCCGCAACGCCATGTAGCTCGTCTGCACTTACCGATTCGAAGCTGATCGGAACCTTGTCTCCAGTGTCCCGATCGTAGCCGACGAGCTGTCCGTTCTCGTTCCGAATTTCGATGTCAGTCATTTAGGCCTCCGTGTCTGCAAGTCCGAATCCCGCGTTTGCTTCGAT
The DNA here is from genome assembly GCF_003383095.1 of Haloferax sp. Atlit-12N. NCBI lineage: Archaea > Methanobacteriati > Methanobacteriota > Halobacteria > Halobacteriales > Haloferacaceae > Haloferax > Haloferax sp. Atlit-12N. The sequence goes on along the minus strand of NZ_PSYW01000006.1, from coordinate 20,876 downwards.
GACGAGCCGCCCGCCATCGTCCCACTCGATCGCGTCGAACCACGCTGTTCCCGACGCCGTCTCTGTCTCGTCCGACTCGACGTCAAGGACCGCTTCCGACGGCGTCGAAGTCGTCGTTTGCGTCGTTGTCGTTGTGGTGGTGGTCGTTGTGCCACCCCCGCCACCCGACGATGAATCATCGTCGTCGCTGTCGTCGCTGTCGTCGCTGTCGTCGCTGTCGTCGCTGTCGTCGTCTGATGTCGTTGTGATCGTGGTCGTTGACGTCGCTGTTGCCGTTGACGTCGCAGAGACGGTTGTCGTCGTCTCCGTCGGGACGGCGATTGTCCGCGTCCCGTTGGTCCACGTCGACGTTGCCGTCTCTGTCTCGTCTTCTGTTCCGTTGCACCCTGCGAGCCCGGCCGTCGCCCCAACGACGACCAGCAACTCCCTTCGTGTGAGCCGAGCACACATTCTGTTTGCGCATCACATTTCACAGACATAAGCATGCTCATGGACCTGCAGTATCACCAAAAGTTACTCCTGGCGTGCTAATCCCAGACTCGTCGTCGACGAGCAGCCACTGGTCTCCGTCGCCGAGGTAGACTCTCTTGTCATCCGGGAGATCGCCGGCGGTGACCTCTGCGACGCGGCCGTCGGTGGGCGCTCGGCGCTGCAGCTCAGCTGTGTTCGATACTTCTTCGACCTCGTCGGCCATCACACGCACCATCGTCGACAGCGGGATATCGCCGTTGCTCAAGGGTGCGAGATTTTTCGATTTGTCACTCATTGTGAATCGTCCGTTCGCGCTCGATCACGTCGCCGGAGTCACGACGTGCGTCATCGCTCGGGTGATTAGATGTCGAAGCCAGCCAACTGCAGCAGCGACGTCGCCCGCTTGACCCCCATCTCAGCGTTCCACGTCGACCCGCGGTAGTGTGCAACCGCGCTCTTGACCGTCGGGAGCCAGCCTTCGTCGAGCCCGTTGAGCGGCGAGCGCTCGCGATGAGCGGCCACAGCGGTCCCGCCGTCACCGGTCGGGAACAACCGGATGTGCGTCTGGAGCGACCCGAACAACCCCTGTGGTCGATGCGCGTAGCTCCCACACTCGAGGCGACCATCGAGGCGCTTCACCGCCGCGCAGTTGTTGGGGTAAACGTGCGACAGCGCTCGGAGGCGGTCACGGACGACAGACGGCGGTTCGTCGAGCGTCCCGACCAGCTCTGCGTCGTGCACCGGGAGTTCGAACTTGGCGATGGGGAAGCGACGTTCGAGACGAGGGAAGACGTCGCGGCGGACGAACCAGAGGTCGGGCCACGTCCGGCCGAGGACGGCCTCGACCTGCGGGTCGGCGAGGACGCCGCGGCGGACAGCCCACGCGAGGAGTGCGATGGTCGCGACGAGCGCGACGAGCGATGCGACTTCAGGGGATGCGATGTCGAGCATGAGTCTGAGTTTACTGGAAGTGGTGGGGGGAAGAAGTGGGCTCGCCCCGGTGGGTCATCGCCCCAAGAATAGAATTAGATCTCTCGCGTCACCGCCGACAGTTGGGTCTTGAGTGTCGAGATGACCTCCTCTTCTCGAGCGCGACTGTCGAGCTGCAGTGTGACTTGCCCGCCCTCATCCGAGAGCGACCAGACCTCCATCGCATCGCCTGGGAGGTCAGGAATCGAGACTGCGTCGACGAGGTTCCACGTCTCTGGCCACTCGTCGATGGTGATGGTCGCGGTCGTCATCGGCGTCGACGTCTTCTGGACGATGATCAGGGCAGCCTGCTCTGCCGAGCGCTGGGTCGTGACACCCGGGATGGACTGGGTCTCGATGTGCTTCCCGTCGCCCGAGTACGAGGGGAGTTCGTACGTGCCCCGAGTCTTGACCGAGTAGTCGACGACAAGCGTCTCGCCGTCCGCGATAGCGCCGCCAGACCGGGCGGTGATCTCTCCGGCGAGCGGGTCGAAGTCGTAGTCGACGCCACGCTCGTAGCGCGTGCTGTCGGTCGCACGGACGATCTCGCTCGTCTCCTGGAGGTAGTCGTCGGGAAGTGCGACCGCGGTGTCGAGGTCCGCAGTGACCTCCTCGTCGCGGACGGGATAGCTCGTCCCGTAGACGATGGCCTTCTCGTTGATGCTACTCGAATCCGTCTCGGCCGAGTAGTTGACGAGCGTCGGGTCGCCCGCCGCCTCACGCTGGCCGGGTTGGGTCCACTCCACGCTGAAGTTCCCCTGCTGGTCGCACGTCACGCACCAGATTGCGTCGGCGCTTTCGGCCGCCGTGTTGAGGACGTCGACCATGTTGTCCTCGAACAATCGCTGGACGATGAGCGGCGTGTCTTCGAGATCTGCGAAGAGGTCAAAGAGGTCGATTTCAGTCCCGCTGTCGTAGACGACGTCGCCGCTCCCCGAGTCGAAGTTCGAGAGCGTGAACCGCGCCCGGATGCGAGGCGTCCCCGACGCGAACGCGCCGTCGACGACCGCCGCGTTGGACGCTTCGATCCAGTTTTGGCCCTGGTCGTTCGAGATGGCGATTGCCTGATTGCGAGCTGTCGAGTTGACTGTCGCCTCGAGGCGACCGGCGATGACCTGGCGGACCGTGCTCACGTCGTCGGTCTGGACGTCGATACTCGGCGGCTTGATTTCGGGAGTCGACAGGGGTCGGCCGTCCGAGAAGTCCTCGTTAGTGACGCCCGTGTAGTCGCCGTCGAAGAGCGTCGCGGTCCCGTACGAAAGCGTTCCGTCGCCCGAACTCCCATCGCGGAAGTAAATCGAGACCGTGTGCGTCCCCGGCGAGAGCGACCCAACACTCGTCGTGATCCACGTCGGGTCGTCGACGGGGATCGGCGTCGGGTCCTGGTCGGCGACGATCGTCCGCTTGACCGAGTCGTCGAGTTTGATATCGAAGCCCGTGTACGTGTCGTCCGGGATGTAGAGCCGGAACGCGATGGTCGCGTCGCCGTAGGTGTACGGCACGTCGAAATCGTAGTCGAACTCACAACCGACGCCGTCGACGCGGATGGCCTCGCCGCTGCCGAAGATTCCCGAGCCGATGGGCGTGTAGTTATCGTCGAGGACGCGGTCGAACTGCTCGGCTGAGCGGACTTTTGCGACGTCGTGCGTCCGGAGCGCTCCGCCGGAGACGTCGAGCGGCGTGTCGTCGCCGAACGGCGCGTTTGCGAGGGCGTTGTTGAAGTCCTCGTCAGAGTTCGCCGAGAGCATTGGCGTGTCCGACGTGACGTCCGCGTCCGGCGCGTCGACGTTCGCTGTGTACGGTGTCGTCTGGATGAGGTCCTCGACGAACAAGTGTGAGTCCTGCTCCTCGACGTACTCTTCGACGTGAGTCAGGAGTTCGCGACCACCACGGGCCGTGAGCACGGTCGCCTCGGGCGTCTGGCGGGGCTTCGTCAGCTCCTCGATGGGCTGGCGGACGCCATCCTTCCAGACGCGACAGTCCGCAAGCCGGAGCTGGTCGGAGTCCCACTTGTCGTCTCTCGCGACCGGGAGTTCGACCCGCGGGAGGCCGTTGAGCGTCGGGAGACGACGCGGTTGCTCCGAGGTCGTCTCGATGACCTCCGGTTTGAGGGTTGTCTCGCTGGGCGTGTCGATTTCGACGTACCAGCCGTCCTGCGGGACCTTCTTCGAAAGACCCGAGTCGGGCGTTGTGACATCGACCCAGTCCGTGATCGCTTCGGAGTGCTCTGTGAATGTTCGGACACGGTAGCGATAGGTTGTTTCTGGAAGGACCGTGTCGTCGGTGAACGGCTCGGTGTCCGGCGGGAGGTCGCCGACCAGACGCTCGGACACCCAGTTCCCGAGTCGCCGTTCCTCGCGATAGACTTCGACTGCGTCCTCGTTGTCGGCGTTGATGTCGTACTCGAGCGTGACGCTCGTCTTCGTGGTCGAGCCGATGTTGAGGTTCGTGACCCCCGGGAAGATGGTCGTGATAGCGACCGGCGTCGTCCATGCTCCCGTCGCGTCTGAGGTCTCTGTCCGAAGACGAACCTCGTATTCCTCCCCATCTTCGCGACCAGTGACCGTCGTCGACGTTGTCGACTCAGCGAGCGCTTGTTCATCCCAGCCGAGAGCTGATGACGACCACGTCGACGCCCCTGTTTCGCGCGTCTGGAGGCGGTAGAGACCGTTGTTGATGACGTCTTGATAGCTGACTGCAATCTCGTCCTCCACGCCGTTGCCGAGTGTCGGCTGCTGGGCGTCCGGGAGGATGGTCGTTGCCGACCCCGAAGCCGACCGTGCCGACGAGGCCGTGTCGAACGGTTCAACCTCGTAGAAGTACTCTCGCCCGTCGTCAAGCCCCGTGTCCGTGAACGAGGTCGCGTTGAAGCCGAGCGTTGCGAGCTTCGTCCAGGTCGCGTCATCAGTCGACCGAAACACACGAACGCCCGACCCTGTGAAGTCGACGGTCAGTGACCCGAGCGTCGGAGACGACGTCCCGGCGACAAGTGTGACGACGAGGTCGAACTCCGAGTGCGACGACGCAAACGTAACTGGCGACGGGGCGCTCCCGTCGAGTGTGACTGTATGGCTTTCTTCGGAAGCCGTTCCGGGCGAGCCGCGGACCTCAACATCGACGCGCCCGCCGTTGAGCGTCGCCGTGTAGCTTGAGACGTCCGCCTCAGTCGCCTCTTCGGGAACTGTCTTCGTCGTCGTGTCGGCGCTGCCTCGCTCCGGCTGGCCGATCGAGATGTCGTCGAACCAGTTGTCGACCGTGTCGGACGGGTCTCCCCATCGGTTGCCAGTGTGGCTGACGAGGCGGACGCGGCGGACGCCATTGGAGTTCGCAAGCGGGTGGCCGGTCGATGTCGCCGTCGACCCTGACTGCATATCCTCCCATTCGACGCTGAACGTCTCGTTATCCCAGTCGATGCTCGTAATCGCGAATCGGACCCAGCGCTCAGTCCCGTCGCCAGAGTCGATCTCAGTTGTCCCGTTGCCATCGAGGACATCAACTTGCGGATTGTTCGACCCAACGCCACAGAGCTGCGTCCCTGAGTCGTCTTCGAGGACGACCCCGCCGCCAAAGGACGTGCTCGATTCACGGAAGTAGAATTCGAGGTCGGATATCTCCGTTTCCGAGCCGAAATCGTAGACGCCGAACGAACTCCCCGAGGATTCGGTCGTGAATAGCGAATACGTTCCAGAGTAAGACTGGTTCGAGACGATTTGTGACGGGCCTTCGAGCGTCCAGACCCCCGAATCACCAGCCTCAAACCCTTCGACGATGCTGTTGTCGACGAGTGAGAGCGTGCCGTTGTTGGACTGAACGTCCGAAAGCGACCCCCACTCCGAATCTGTGTTCCACGTTCGCGAGACCGACTCTGGCGGGTCACTATTCGGGTCGTTCCACGAAATGCCGAGTTCGCGGATGACGCTCGCCGAGACCGTCGGCGCGTTGGGCGCGGTAATCGTCATTTGTTCACCTCACTCCGCTTCCGGAGACCGAGCGATTCGTTCGCCGTCTGCGCTTCCTTCGACGCGATCGGGTCGAGGAGGTCCTGGAGGCCGGTCGGCGTCGTCTCGGCCTCGTTGTCGGGGTTCTCGAAGAGCACCTTCGTCGCGCCCCTCGCGAGGCGCATGTTCTGGGCGTGCTGACTGCCGTCGGTCGTGTTCTCGAAGCGGAGCTGCGCCTCGATGGCAACCGGGCCGATGTGAGTGAGGTCGACGTCAGAGAGCTGCCAGTCGGACGCCCCGAGCGAGAGCGACGACCACTGGCCCGTTCCGTCACTCCACACCGACACGTCGAGCGTGTTCGTCGGCCCGTCCATCTCGAGGCGGACAAGGCCGTTCTCGACGACGATGTTCCCCGCGAACTCGTGCGAGGTCACGAAGACCTTCGCCCACTGGACGTTGTCATCGGCGTCGAGCTTCGTGACGCCGCGGTCATCCCACACGCGACAGTCGGTCTTGCCCTGGTCCGCGTAGGGGACGTCGTAGACGAGTTCCGACTCGGTCGTCGGGGCACCGGCCGCGTCGAAGACGTCGACGTCACCGAACTGCGTCGAGAGCGTGTTCGTGGGCGTGGGCGACGTGGTCGTCCCGTCGACGGAGTTGAACCACCTGACTCCCGTTGCGGTCGCGGGGACGGTCAGCGATGCAGATTGGTCGTTGCCGTGATCGTTCTGTACCGGCGAGAGTGACATGGCGAGCGACCGGAGGTGAGACGCCTTGGTCCCCGCTTCAGAGAGCACGGCGTTGACGCGGTGGATCTCGCCAACGACCTGCGCGTCGAGCGGGCGCGTCGCCCCAGATTCGGGGACGTAGTACCCGTCGAACTCGGTTTCGTTCGTGACGCCGAAGAACGGGATCTCCTGGTAGTCCGAGTTGAGGAGTTCTTTGAACGCGTTTGCGATGTAGTCTGATCCCTCACCGGAAACGAAGAACTCGAATCGGATTTGCCCCGGCTCCAGAGAGACCGCTTCGGCGACCGAGACGCCGCCGGACAGCGACGACTGGCTGGCGATGTTGCGTTGGCTGTCGCTGCCGAGCACGGCCGTCGCCTCGTCTCTCGATTTGAGTGTGTAGAGTCGACGACGCATGTTAGAAGGCCTCCTGAACTGCTTTGTCGATGGGGCCGGCGAACGAGCCAACGACGTGGCACGTGATCTGGACCTCGACGGTCGACGGTTCGTCGTCGGACTCCACTACCCGCGGCCCCTCTGGGATGTGGACCGGCCGCGGTTCGCCGTAGAGCCCGGCTTGCCCGTCGCTACTGTACGTCCCGTCGTGATAGTGGCCAATGTGGAGAAATACCGGATTTGCGGAGTCAGTCGTGGCTTCTTCGAGATACCGTCCGAGAACTGAATCCTGATCTCTTCCGTCAGCGCCAGTCGCATCGTACGCCGTCAACGTTGTCTCGTCTCCCGTATCACCCATCTGGAGATACCCGCGGTCACCGAACTCGGTCTCGGACAGCGACACGGTGATTTCGTACGACCGCGTCCCCGCACCAGCGTCGATCACGAAGCCTTTGCGGTTGGTTCCGACGCCATCGAGGGCTTGTTCTCCAGTTTCGTCTTCGAGAACGCCGATCAAGCGTGCCCCCAGTTCACCGACGGGTCCGATGAGATACTCCCGGCGGAGGTCGCTAACGAGGTTATAGTCCTTGGCCAGGTGAAATACTCCGGTGCGTTGCTGGCCGCCGAGGGTCGCGTCGACCTCGAGGACAGCTCCAGTAAGTCGTGTGGGCATGTTGAGTATGAAAAGTCGCTACTGCGGTCGTACGGGTCGATTAGCGGGCTGTCGTGGGGGTACGCTTATTCTGACAGAGTAGAAAGTATTAGAAAATGTCAGGGACTGACTGGACTCGTCTGGCGAAATCGGCCGTGAAAGTCGTGGCCGTCTTCGCGTTGGGTATCGTGCTCGCCGGCGTCATCTTCGCCTACTTCCAGAACCTGGTTGTGCTCGCTCTCGCTATAATCGCACTCCCAATCGTGTTCGTCTTGGCTAAGAAGTTGTTTAAGAAGTACATCGAAGGGAAATACGTGTTAGTGGTTCGTGAATAGTCACCGACCACGTAGAGCCCGCTGGAGCGAATCGACATCTGATTCGACGCTGTCGAGGCGCGACTCGATATTGTTGACGTCCTTTCGGTGTGCTTGTTTTATTTCTCGAATGATGCGATCGGTATCGAGGTTGATGTTGTACGTCGGGCCGTAGTCGATGGTCGTTGAAGCGCTTGCAGAGCTTTTCGACCGGGATCCCTGTGATGGTTGGCCGACAGGAGTGATGTCTGTTGGAGTTACGCCGATCCTCCTGAGCAAATAGTTGGAGGCCTTTCGCTCGGACTCGGCGAAACCGTCACCCAGAAGTGGTGCTTCAACGTTGTCACGGAACCATTCACCCGTGCTTTTTGCACCGCCGCCGCCACCACCTGCGACAGAGAGGCTCATGTCGACTTCAAGGGGTGGAACATCTTCGACCTCGAGTACCGGCGTCTCGACACGCAGCGGCGAGGGGTCATCCACACCGACTTTCCAGTCGGGACGGTCGACACCGACCGCAAACTCGGGCTCTTGAACGGCGAGTGGCGCCCAGTCTGGTTCGCGCACGTCGAGATCACTCGGCGTGTCGACGCCGACCTCCCACGACGGCCGGGCGACGTCAAGCGGGACCCACTCCGGCTTCGTGATCGAGACCGACGACCCGCCAGTCGGTAAGAGGTCGCTGACTGCCTTCCCGAGAACCTCCCCGGCCGCGGTTCCGAGGATGTCGCCAATCGTGTCGGGGATCTCACTCGCGACCGCACCAGCGGTTTCGCCCGCAGCGCCGCCGCCGGCCTCGACAAGGAGGTCACCGACAGCGCCTCCAATGAGGCCGCCGTCGTCCATCGTCTCAGCGATGTCCCCAACGGTCTCCCAGATGTGGCGCTGGACTTCGAGCTGTTCAGCGGCGAGTTGCCGGCCGAGCGCTGCCTCCTTCGAGCGCATTTCGCCGTGGCGATCGACTGCGTCGACGGCCGCGGACAACGAGAGGTCGCCTCCACCAACGCCCCCGCCGTCGACACGGGCTGCCGACGCGCCACCTGGTCGGACGGTGACATCGAGGTCGCCGACCGTGTCCTGGATGACGTCGCGGGTGTGCCGAAGGCTTGCGCGATCGACGTCGACGGCGAGGGTTGCGCCTGCGCCGAACTGTTGGTCTTCAGCCATTAAGGAGCCCTCCAGTATTGTTGGAGACGATCTGCATCAGTTCGAGGTCGCGCATCGAGTAGTTGCGAGCTTGTTCTGGCGGGTGGCCGTGCGCCATCGCGAGGCCGACGAAATAGTCAGCTGTCAGTTGCTCGTCGGCGTCTGGGACCGCGTCTCCTCGGGCGAACGCTTGGAGGCGGTCCCGGCGGGATTTCCCACCGTCGAGAGACTGTTGACGTGGTTGTACGCGAACTTGACGAACGCGGCCGGAAGACCGCCCCCGACCGTCTCGACGCGGTCGCCGTACGATGCATCGCTGTCGTGATACGGTGCGTCGACGGTCCCCTGGGCGACCATGTGGATTTCGACGACGCGCTGGGTTCGGTTCGTGATTTCGCTGAAGACCTCTGCAATGTCGCCTGCAGAGAGAGCGGCGAACTCGAGGCTGTCGACAGAGTGATCCCAGACGTCGACGCCACCCTCACTCGGTGGCAGGTGGGCTTCGTCACGCGCCCATCGAGCGCCACGCTGTTCGGCTTCGAGCGTCGTGATTCGTTGGTTGACCTGGCCGATGGCGTCTCGCTTGTCCTCATCGGCGTCGATGAGATCTTGCTTTGTCGCTTTGAGGTCGGCCAGTTCGTCGTCGATCCGTTCGATTTCGTCGGTGAGGTCGTAGCGTTGTGTTCGAAGCGGCATGATTAGGCCACCGTGACGTCGTCGACGTTGTAGGTCACGGGTTCTGTGAGGTCGCTGTCGGCGGCGATGAGGTCCTGCCAGTTGTACGACTGCGGGACGAGTCCAGTCAGATTGTACGTCGTGGTCGTCCCCGAACCGTTCGTCGTCGTGACGGCCCCGCTAACCGAGTCGAGACGGTCAGCAGGCGTCGTTGCGGCCGCTGCACCGTACGCGCGCTCGACAGCTTCCGGCCCGGAGTAGATGGCCGTCGTCGAGAGCGTCGGCGTGACGTCTCCGATGACAGCGGCGACTGGGTGTCGGTCCGCGCCACGATGGAAGCGGGCGTTCGGCGAGAGCTGAAGCGTCGCGTTCTGGAGCTTCGAGACGGTCGCACCGTCGACCTGGACATCGAAGCCGTGGAAGGCGACGACGTCGCTGTCGGTGGGTTTCTGGACGTTCGACGGCGTGATGCTCGTCGAAAGATCCGGCTCGTCGCCGTAGATCATCGTCAGGTCGAGGGTGACGGCCCCGCCCTGCTGATAGGTGATCTGGGCGTTCGTGACGATGCACATTGCCAGCTCACGCTCGGTCGTGCCAGTCCCCGCGCCGTCAAGGTAATCGACGCCGAGATACCAGCGAGACGAGGGCATGCGACCAGGCTCCCAGCCGGTGTTCGAGTCGTTGTTGAACACGAGCTGATGCCAGTCGTTCGTCGAGAGTTCTCCCGAGATGCTGAGCGCGCCCTCGAAGTTCTGGGCGAGCGAGCCGACGCTCACGGCCGAGTCAGGGTCGCGAAGGCGGCGCAGTTCATTCGATAGCGATGCTTCTCCGACGGTCGGGTTCTTGAACGGGAGGTAGAACGTCGCCGTCCCCGTGTCCGGGTCGCCCCCGAACGACGGTTCGGGCGTGAACGCGACGGTGCTGCTCCCAGCGCCGGCGCTCATCGGTCACCTCCGCCGTGTGTGGAAAACATGGTTGTTAGCTGAAGTCGTCGTACCCGCGGAAACGTATTTCAAACGAGTACTGGTAGAAATCTCGGTAGTTCTTCGAGTCGTTGCGCTCGTTTTCGAGGAGAATCGTGTGGTAGGTCGCCGGCGTCGACGTCGTGGGGTACTCGCGGTGTGTGAGGATGGCGAGCCTAACGTTCCGGACGAGAGCTTCGAACGCAGCGCCGTCAGCGATGTGGCCGCGCTGGTTTTCGTGAAGCCCCTCGATGCGACAGGAGAGGACCGCGTCCTGTTTGTGCTCGTACTCGGTCCCAACGGCGGTGGGGTCCGTCCGGACCGAGCCGACGCCGACAAGGTTTGAGCGTGCGAGGTCCTGCTTCCGAGACCGGATCCCAGCGTCAAGCTTGTTCGAGTCGTCGCGGTTGACTCGCTCCAGGTCGCCAGGGAACCCGCCCGCGAAGTCGGCCTGGATCCAGCTGAGGACGTCTTCGACGAGCGTCATCGTTGCAGCTCCTGGCGGAGGTCCTCGAGCCCGTTTTGGATTGCCCGGGATTCGGGGATACCGCCAGTCTCACTCCCCCAGTTGACGGAATCTGTCTGAATCCACATGTCTTTCTCAGCCCAGTAGAAGTGCAGATCGCCGGTGATCGTGTGCGGCTCAACGCCCAGTTCGAAGAGGGCGGTGAGCCCTGGCCACTCAAGTCGCAGGTGGACAGAGCGACGAGTTCGCTCAACGACAGGGTCGCTGGCAGCGTCCCAGACGAAGGAGATGTCGTAGTCGTTCGCGGCGGCGTACGCCTTGAAGTTCTCCTCGATGGCGTCTTTCAGAAGTGGCCCATACTCGTCGCGGAGCGTTGCGGCGACGTTGGCGAGTAGCGCTTCCTCTGCGAGGCCCTCGAAGTCGGCTTCGAGTTCCATGGTCAGAGCGTTGAGAAACCGGTGTAGTTGGCCACCGTGTCTTCCCATTCCTCTTTGAGCGCAGCCCGCTTCGACCCACGGCTCGTCAGCTGGCCGTCGTCCGGAAGCCCACGCTCGGAGTTGTCGTCGAGGGTGAGCCGCATCGCCGCTTTCGCTGCGACTGCCTCGGCGACGTCTTCGGGGACGCTTTCGACGAGGCCGTCAGTCATCGACACGGTGTCGTCGAGCGGCCCGTAGCGATACGTTAGCCGGCAGAACCGCGTGTTTGGGTCGTCCCATGGCTTCCGGGCGAAGCGCCGATGGTGAATCCGCAGACGCTTGCGGCGATAGTCGAGTGTCCACGAGTCGCCCTCTTCAGCGGTGATGTCGTCCCACGAGTCTCGGCCATCGCGAACCTCGATCGCATCGCCTTCGACCGCGTCGATCGGGAGCGGTTGTTCGTCGAGGATGATCGTCGCTGGTGACCACGAGACGGCGTCTTGGACGTCGAAGACAGGCCACGTTCGCGGTTCGTTCGGGTCGCCAACGCGGACGGCGTGGAACGCTTTTCCAGTCTCGCGAACCCACGTCTCGGTGGCTGCGACTGCTCGGCGTTTCGCCCGGTCGCGCTCCCATTGAGCCGCCATCGACGGGTCGGAGTCGGTCGCGGCCGTGAGGACGGCCTCGACGCTCGCGTAGCGGACGTCATCTGGCGCGGTCGACATGGGGCTTACTCCTCGCCGTCGCTATCGGCGTCCGACTCGTCTTCGTCGTCTTCGTCGTCCGCTACATCGGCACGGACACGTTCGAGTTCGTCCGCATCGGCGTCGCCAGCGTCGACGTCGACGGCGGTTTCAACGACTGCGGGCTCGAATCGAGTGAGGAACTCGGCCATGTCGGTGAGACCGGCGCTGTTGAGGTTGATCTCCGAGGCGTCGTCGCGGAGGAGCTTGACGATGTTGGAGGCCTGCGAGCGCGAGAAGCGCTGGATGTACTCGTCGCTCCGCTGTTGGGAAACCTCTGCGGCTTCGTCGCGCTCGATGCCGGCGATGTCCCGGAGTTGATCGCGATAGGGCGCCTCGTCGTCCTTGTCGTAGACGCGCCCGGCGTCGTCGAGGTCGAGTTTGTCGAAGAGCTTCTTGCGCTTGTAGCGGTCGAATCCCTCGTAGAAGACCTCTGGCGGGAGGTAGTTCCGCTTGAGGAGAGCTTCAGCGAGGCGCTCGGCATCGTAGATTACCTCGAAGTCGTTGCGAGCTTCGAGAGCGTGGACGCCCATGTTTGCGTTCTCGACGTGGTCGGGGTCGAGGAACGTCGGGAGAAGCGCGAGATAGACCTGGCCCTGCTGGAACTTTGCGGGGCCATCATAGCCTGCTCGCTCGCGGATGTCGACGTCCGCTTTCATCGACGACTCGCCGATGTACCGAAAGCCGACGAACTCGACTTCAGCGTGGCCTTTTTCTTCGAAATCCTGTGCGCTCTTGAGGGTCGTGACTGGCATTAGTGACGCTCCGTAGTAGTGGTGGTTGTGGCGGGCTCGTCATCGCCGTCGCCGGCATCCGACTCGTCTTCAGATGGCCCGTGGTCGTGGTCGGTGCTGTTCGTTCGGTCTCGTACCGCGATTGTCTCGACGTGGCTCTCCCGACAGACTTCGACGACATGGCCGTCCGTGACTTCGAGGACAGTCAGGTCGCCATCGTAGACGTAGAGGTTCCGTTCTCCGTCACGGGCCCAGTGAGTGCCCTCGACTCTGCGAAGGTACTCGAAGCCCTCGATGAGAACGGTCACGGTGATCGGTTCCGCGTCGGGCGTGTCGGAGTCGTCTGACACGGCAGTAGTGGTGGTAGTTGCGTTAGTCATCTGTCTATACGGCGGTGGTGTCGCCGACGTCGACGCCGGTCTGGTCAGTCGCCCAGCCTGGCTCGGGATAGTCGTGTGCGCCGCCGCAGTGATCGCATGCCTGGCGGCCACGACACGTGCAACCGGCATTCAGTTCGATGGCGACCGAGACGGCGCCGTCTTCGAGACCGGCAGCGTACGGCGTCGACCGTGCCCGACAGTCGTCGCGAGCGCGGACTGCGTCGACGGCAGTCTGGACGTCGGACGTTGTGTGGAGCTGGGGGATCGCCTTCGCGAGAATCTTCGCGAGGGCGATGAGGATGCTGGTTCGAATCATGCTCGTGAGTGTGCTTACTCCGCGAGGTCGCGAATCAGGCCACACGAGGCGAAGTCGCGGTTGATGACCTCGTGGTTGAGGAGCATGAGCGCCTCGTCGCGGTAGTTGCCGGTCGCGAGGTACCCCTGCGACTGGCCACGGCCGGCCGTCTCGGTGTACGGCGCCGTGAACTGCTCGATCGACAGCCGCGGCTGGCCACGGATCGTGTCCGTCGGAACGATGAAGATCGACGAGATGTCGCCGTGCTTGATCGCGTGCTGGTTTCCGATGATCGGGATGCCGTCGTAGTCGCGGTAGCGGGCAGTCCCAGAGAGACCGCGGATGGACTCCGCGTCACCGACGCTCTCGGTCGTGTAGTCGGCCATCGCCGCCACGTTGCGGACGTTGTTCCGCTCGGCCGCGAGGTCCGATAGCACGCCCGCGGTGTCGTGGCCCGTGAGGATGGCGACGTCGTTGTAGACGTCGACGCCCGCGAACTCGTTCATCGAGTTGAGGAACGAGGTGAACAGATCGTTCGTCAGCTGCCGAGTGCCGGACGCACCGTTGTGGTCGACGTACGAGTCGGCCCACGAGTCGGCCGAGCGGTCGACGCTCCCGTAGTCGAGGTCGCCGTCGTTGTAGGCGTTCCCGTTGGGGTCGACTGCGTTGGCCTCCTCGTCGCTCGACGCGATGACGCGGTCGAGGGTCGTGATCTCGTCGACGCTATCGTACTGAGGGTCACCCTGGAAGACGGGGGACGCGATACCGTCGCGGTCGATTGCGAGGTCGAGCTGCTGCTCCTGCAGCTCCCAGAACTCCTCGAAGCCGACGGCGTCTTCGATGGACGCGCGGATCTGCTGGAGGTCGGTCACCTCGATGACGGTCTCCGAGCGCTTGGGGTCGAACTCGACTTCCTCGACGCCCATGGTCTGGCCAGCCGGGACCGAGCCACCCTCGGAGTGCGACTGGAGGTCGACGGGCGTGGTCGCGGCACGGAACGCCTTCGCGGTGACCGGGCCTTCGAGAGACGCGTTGAAGCGGTCGACCTGCGTGAGAGCGTTGTACCACTTGTGTTCGTCGTTGTACTGGGCGTAGAGCGTCGCGTTGAAGATCGAGTTGACGTGCGCCTGAGTGGACGTGTCGTACTGTGCCCGCTGGAGCAGACCCTCGTCCCAGTCCATCGGGACGTCCCCGAGGACATTCGACTCGAGGAAGCGCTCTGGGGAGTTGCCCCCAGCGTACCCCATCATCGGGTGGGTGCTGGCGCGGGCGCTCATTCGTCACCACCCCCAGTGATCGCTGCCGACCCACCGACGGTCTTTGCCTCGCCACCGGGCGCCGTGGTCGTGGTCTGACTGGTCGAGACGAAGTCGCCCTTCTGGTCGACCGTCTGAACGAGCTTGTCCGAGAGTTCGTCACTCTCGGTCATCTTCTCGACCACTTGCTCAGCGAACTCGTCGTCGCTGGCCATCTTCTGGCCGAGTGCGCCAGCCATCTCGTCGAGGACCTCGTCGTTCGTGATCGCGGCCGCCACGTGCTCGTTGAACTCCGCGCTCTGGAGCATCTGGTCGACCGACGGCGGCTGCTGGCCACCGTTCTGGTCCGGCGGCGCGCCGGCGCTGGTGTCAGCGCCTGCGTCGTCGCCGTTGGAGCCGTAGCCCTCGACGCTCATTCCGGGGACGTTCTCGGCGACCCACTCGGCCGCCACTTCGTCGACGTCCTTGTTCATGGACTCCGCGTAGTTTTCGACCAGGCTTCGAGCCTCGGAGTCGCCGATCTCCTCGACGACGTCGATCGGGTTCATGTCCCCGTCAGTCTGCTTCTGGTCGACATCGGTACCTCCGTCGGTGTCGGTGTCACTCATGTGAGTCGTGTCCGTGTTCGTGTCTGCGTCTGCATCTGTTTCTTGCGCGTTACCGTCGCCGTTCTCGGCTTTCTGGTCGGTGCCGTGGACAGAGTCGAACGCGTCGACCAGTCCAGAGGCATCCTGCTGTTCGCTGGCGTCGACTGTCGCAGACAAGACAGTCATCGCATCTTCTTCCGAGAGTGGCGTCCGAGAAGCGACTGCGCCAGCCGCGTCGCGCATATCTTTCTGGTCGACACCAGCGCCGTCGATCTCGGCGAGCTTCTGGTCAACCTCGTCGCTCATCTCGCGCAGTTCCTGTACAACGTCGTCGGGGTCGACATCGCCGTCGCCGGCTTTCTGGTCGACCGTCTGGAGGATCTCGAACGGCGAGGCACCCTCCGGAAGGCCTTCCAAAACGGCTCGGGCTGTGTCGACCGAGCTGCTACTGTTGCTGAAAATTCCCATCGTCAGATGTGGCCTCGTCAAATCCCCCTCGAGAGCCTGGCCAGGTGCTCCGTCATCAGGGGGGTTAGTCGCCCGTCGCGACCGGTCAGTTAGTCAGTCTCGAAGGTGGTCAAGAAGGGAAGCAGCGAGCGAGTTGTCTTCGTCGCCGGCTTTCGGATCGCCCCGGAGCTTTTGCTCGACGCGACCAGTCAGCGAGTCGCGTCGACGGAGACGTCGGCAGAGCGATGCCTCGAGTACGTCGCCGTGCTTGAAGTCGACGACGTCGAAGTCGGCCGCCGGGTTCATGACGAGATCCTCGTGACCGATAGTGACGGCGTGGAGGTCACACTCGGTCGTGACTCGCGCCCCGTCAGGCTTCGCGACCTCTTGATTCGAGTAGACGGTGATGGAGTAGCCGCCGTAGTCGCCGTTGAGGCAGCGCAGCCGGGCGAGCTTGCTCATCGTCGTCTCGTTGCCGAGGTTCGCGACCAGCTGGAACGTGTCGCCGTCGACAACCGTCTGGTAGCGCTGGCCGTCGTCGGTCGTCCAGTCCCACAGCGGGACGCCAACCGGGACGTCGTCGTGCTTGTCGGAGATGATGCCTGGCTCGCGATCCGAGAGCATGAAGCGGTCGAGCGCGTCCCGGACGGCGTCCATCTGGATCTGCTGCCCCGAGCGGTCGACGATCTCGACCGACGCGGGGCCTTCGATGATGAAGTCCTCAGCGTCGAAGATGGGCTGCTCCCACTCGTCGGGGACATCCTCACGTGTGAGGCGGCGGTTGCGGACGCGCCCCGACGTATCGGAGATGGACTCGCCGACCATGGCCTTCGCGTCGACGCCAGCGTCTGGATGGTTGAGTACTTGAATGCTCATTGGCGAGAGTTCACCCGTGTGAGGTGTTCGAGCGTGCCCTCAGTAACCTGTTCGAGGTCCGTGAGCGAGCCGTAGATGCTCTGGTGAGGGTGCATGAGTTGTTCGTCGTCAGGCCAGGCGTCGATGTTCCAGTCTGCGATGGCCATCCCGCTCTCTAACTCGACGACGATGCCGAGAACAGAGTCGACGAACTCATCATCATCGGGCGGGGCGAGGATGCGATAGAGTTCGACGCCGAACTCTGTCGAGTCTTCAGTGGCGAGCGCACGCCTGATCGTGGATGGGAGGTCGGATGGCATGATGAATCACTTCGCAGAAATCCACAGCGTGAGCGTGCCAGCGCTGGCCGTTGTCGTGACCGCTGCTCGGACTTTCGGGTCGGGAACTTCTTTCAGAATCTCGAGTTCGAGCCCCGTGGCCGTCGCAACATCCATCCAGTTGGTCCCGTCGATGCTCGCTTGGAGCGCGATTTCGGGGTCGCCGGTGACTGCGTCGTTCTCAGTCGTTCGGAGAGCCACCTGTTCCTGCTTGGGTATCTCGAGTTCGGTGCCATCGATAACACCGGCCTGGGTGACGTCAACCGTCTTCTCGTCGGTGTGGACGCTTCGTGTCATTAGTCGTTAGGAGTGGGTTGTTCGGGGGTCGTTGGGTCGGGAGGCGGGCTGTTCGGCGTCTGGTCCGGGGGTTCTCCCGGTGGTTGGCCTTGGTCGGGTGGTGGGGCGTCCGCCGGCGCAGCGTTCCCAGTACTCTCGGGCTCGGCCGGGTCGATCTGCTGGTCGGGGATGATGAGCTGGCCGTCCTCGACCGAGACCTTCGTCCCGGTCTTCTGAGCGAGGTTGATGCCTTCGAGGACGTCCAGCGCCGATAGTGAAGTGTCGTCGCGCTCGGGATCGACGAACTTGAGTCGCCAGTCGAAGTGCCCTTCGACGCGCTCGATGAGACGGCAGAGCGTGTTCAGCGCTTTCTCGACGGTGTCTTGATGAGCGCTCGCGACGGCCGCGTTCGTGATCTCGAGTTGCTCGCCCTCGGCGTTGAGGCCGCCCGTGTCTGAGAGTTCGTTTTCGATGGCGTCGGAGATACCGAACATCGCGCGGACCTGCGACATGAGACGCTCGACCATGGGTTCACGGCCGTTGATCCCGGCGTCACTCGACAGGTCGAGCATCTCGATTTCGACGTCGTCGGGATTGCCTTCGTAGATGAGCCGGCCTTCCTCCCACGGGTTCTTCGCCTCTTCTTCCTGGAGCGACGCACGGAGCGACGACCGGACGTTTTTGCCGTACGCGACGAGGAACTTGTCGGGGAGCTGTTGGTCGTTCTGCGGGTTGAGGTACTGGAGCTCATAGTTGCGCGACCACTGCAGGATAGCCTGAAGCTTGATGAGCGGCAGGACCGGCGACCGGCCGTCGAGGCCGTTCAGAATGGGATAGTGTCGCGCCCAGTCAATGACCTCGTGCTTGAGGAAGAGCCGCTTGGTGTCGTCGTTGCGGCCGCCAACTTCGACGTAGCCAACCTCTGCGAGTTCAGCATGGCACTCGGGGCAGACTTCCTCAGGGGCGTCGGCGTCGACGCCGTCGAACGTGAGGTCTGTGTGCTCCCAGTACTCGCCGCGGTGCGCCGGGCACGTCCACCAGCCACCGTGGCGGTTGTTCTCGTCGAGGACCGGACGGACGCGCAACGGGTCGGCATGGACGAGTTCTTCGATCTCGACGGCTTCCCACCGGCCACCTTGGGAGACCGACCGGCCGGCAACTGTTGTCTCGCTGGTGACGTGCTGATAGCGGAGCCGGGCGAGGATAGTCGACACGCCGTAGAACGACTGGTAGTCCTCTTCGTACTTCATCAGCGACGCCAGCGACTGGTCGTCGTCGTTGATCGTGTCGAATCGTTGCTCGTAGCGTTCCTTTTGCTCTCGCGACGGGGTCTCGAACTCTGTCCCGCCACAGACCTCGCACGTCTCACGCTCCTCGCCGTAGGACGTCCCGCAGGATGTGCAGCGGTGCGTAAACGCCGGGACGAGAACCGGGAACTGGTTGCGGTACATCTCGTCTCGGAACCGCTTGACGGTCGTTGCGAGTTCCGTCGAGTTGAGCGTGAACGTCTGGAGGTCGATCGAACTCCAGAGCCCGCCCTTGTCAGAGATGCGCGGTACGGGGCCAATCTTGTCTTCACTCCGAGAGCCCCCATCTGTAGACTGAGGCGTCGCGGCGATCTGTGCTTGGATCTTCTGTTCGACGCCGTCGGCGTCGGGCCAGTCGAGTGCGACCAGCTCGCCGTTGTCGTCTTCGCCGAGTTTTGTCATTCGTGGCTCAGTCATGATATGTTATCACCAGTCGAGATGTTCGAAGTCGTCGCCGGAGACACGGTTGACCGTGCCCTCCGGACCGCGGGACGCTATCTCGAGTGCGTCGAAGCGGTCGTCGTGAGCAGCGTCCGGGAACGGCAGCCACTCCTCGCGGATGAACGACTCCCAGCGCTCGTTCTCCTTCGATGCGACCTTGATCTTCCCCTGCTGGAAGCGGTTGGCCAGGCGCGTAAGGCGGTCTTCCTTCTCACCGTTCGACGCCGTTGGGGTCACACGATACGAGGGCTCGTCGACGGCGGCCTCCTCGTACGTTTCGGGGTCTGCGATGACCTCCGCGATTTCCTCGCCGGCGAAGTTGCTCTCGACGAACAGCTCGCCGATGGGTAGTCCAGAGAGGTTCGCGGCGATGAAGTCGGTCGCCGCTTCTTTCCACATGAACCCGCGGTCACGCCAGACGTCGACGGCGTACTGCTGGTCGTTCTCGCGGTCGTACGCGACGACGCCCAGCGCCCAGTAGTCCGTCTCGCCCCGCTGTTCGGCGGCGAGGTTGTTCGGGTTCGCGAAGTCGAGGCCGGCGTACCACTCCAGGGCGTCGTAGTCGTCCCGTGGGATGGGGTCGACAAAACGGAGCCAGTCGAGGTCGAGGACGCGGCCGACCGCTGCCTCGGGGTTCTGCTGGTTCTCCGCGCGCCACAGGCCGGCGCTGCCAGCCTTCGAGACGACCTTCGTCAGGACCGTCTCGGGGCGCTCGAACTCGGGCCAGAGCGTCCGGAACTCTGTGTCGCCGGCGGGCTGGATGCCGTCGTCGATGATCTCGACTTCGGCGGGGACGTCCCGGATGGTCTCGTAGACGTTGCCGTCGGTCCCGTGGACCTCGAACGCCTCGTTCTCGATGACCTGCCAGTCGGGAGTGGCGCGCCATACGCGAGCGGCCCATCCCGGTCGCGAGACGTTCCGGGCGATGAAGTCGTCCCACTCGGGGTTGTTGGTCGTGAGGATGTGCTCGCGGTAGACGTCTTCGGGCGTCTTACGCGTCCCGATGACGATGTTGATCGACTTGTGAGGAAGAACTGTCGCACCCTCTTTGGCGGCGACGTTGTCGGCGAACTCCTCGAAGTTCTCCGAGATGGTTCCCCGGAGCGCCGTCGTTTGGTTTGCGAGCGTCGCGATGTCGTCGTAGATGATAACGTCGTAGTGCGACCCCGTGTCCGACGTCCGAATCGACACGGGCTCGAGCGTCGGCTCGATGTTCGTGCGGCCGGCGTCAAGTTGGATCGTCGTCTTCGACTCGTCGTAGACGTCGACGCCGTAGCGCTCACACGCCGCCTCGATGGACGCGACCGCCGTCTTCGCCCGCTTGTTGGCGTGGTCCTTTTTGTGCGAGACGATGGCCATCCGGATGCTCGGGAAGTTGACCGCGAGCCATGCCGGGACGACCTCGATCGTCGAGACGGTCTTCGCGTAGTTCCGGGGCGCGAACAGCCCGAGATTCTTCGGCGCCCGCTCGTCGAAGACGGCTTCCCAGATGTGCTGGTACCAGTCCTGGAGGTGACGCGGAGGCGCGAGGATGCCGTCGGTCCCGAGGTGCTTGATCGAGAAGCTGAGCGGGTGGGCTGTCGGACGGTCCCGGACGAGCTTCGCCAGCGACTCGGTGACGGCGTCGGAGTCGGAGTTGGCGGTCGTACTCATGGGCTACACCACCCGACCTGTGAGTGTGTATGAGTAAATTCGCCTGTCGCGCCGGACATCGCCTTCGTAGTACTCGATCCAAATTTCTTCAAGCTCTTTCCAAATGCGGTAAAGCATCTCACCAGCGGCAGATTTATCAACGCCCGAAAGAAGCGTTTGATTGGAAACGTTCTTGTGGGCTCGTGCCGCCGGGGGAACCCGGCACCCGTTGGCGCGGGTATCGGGCCCTCGGTTCCACTTTCGTGAGCTTCAGCCATCTACTTCACCTCCCGAATCTCGTGGCGACACCAGTCGTGGACGACGTGCGTCGACGACGGTGGGTCCTTGACGAACCGGCGTTTGGCCTCTTGCATCAGGTCGACCAGTTTGTGATATGGGAGGCCCTCGGGCGGGACCTGCTGTTGGATCCACTCACACGCTGGGTGGTCGGG